>JBEGQE010000119.1:0-5068 GCA_041181145.1 Cyanobacteriota bacterium | reverse complement strand
CTCGGGGCTGAAGACTTTTGCGATGGAAACCAACGATCTCGGCTTCGTCGCCAGCCTGATGTTCGTGCTGGTTCCGACGGTGTTTCTGCTGGTGCTCTACATCCAGACCAGCAGCCGCCAGGGCTGAGGGTTGATCCGGGCCCGGGCGACCCCCGGGCCCTAGCCCCGGTGGAGTGGCCACCGGACCTTCGACAGCAGGCGCCACCTCGGAGCGTCTGCACCCGTCGATTTCCATGGCCGTTGATGTCTATGGCCATTCATGTCCATGGACACCAGCCATGGCAAAGCCCGGCCACCCGATGGGTGGCCGGGCTTTGTGCTGGGACGCCGCTGTGACCGCGCCCCTGACCCCAGCCGCTCAGCGGCGACCTTCCGGCTCACGCACCAGCAGCACGGGCGCCGGGGCGTGCACACGGATGTAGTCGCTCACCGAGGAGCCGAGCAGGCGGTCGATGTCAACCAGGCCCTTGGCCACCAGGGGACGGCGGTCCTGGGAGGCGATCACCAGCAGATCGGCCTTGTGTTCGGCTGCCGCCGCACAGACCCCCCGGCCGATGTCGCCGGTGGCGTGGATGGTCTTGAGCTCTACGCCGTAGCCGCGGGCCCGCTGCACCGCCTTCTCCAGCAGCTCGTCGGCGGGCGTCTTGCCACCGCGCGAGGGCGTGATGTCCTGGCGGCTCACGTGGATGCCGGTGAGGGTGCCGCCGGGAATGCCCTGCACCAGCTCACAGGCCAACTTGAGGGCGTCGTCGCCGACACCGGTGCCATCCACCGCCACCATCACACGGTTGATGTGGCGCACGTAGAGGTCGTCGCGCACCAGCAGCATCGGCCGCGTGGAGAGCTGGAAGACGTACTGGCTGGCGCTGTTGCTGAGGATCGACTGCAGGCGCCCCAGGCCGCGGGAGCCCATCACGATCAGGTCGGCATCGAGCTCATCGGCCACCTTGAGCACGGTCTGCTTGGTGTCGCCCTGGCGGATGATCGTGTTCACCTCGCTGGGGTTCAGGCCGAGCCGCTGCACCGCCTCGGCCACGATGCCGGCCGCCTTCTGGGAGTGCTCGGCGTAGTTCTCACCGGCCTGCTCAGCCACCACGTGCAGCAGATTGAGCCGGGCCTGGCGCACGGTGGGGATGGCGCGCAGCATGCGCACCATCTCCTCCACGTGGCCCTTGCCGGAGTCGGCGATCAGAAGGTTGCGGAACACAGCCATGGCAACGCGCTGAGGCAGCCTATGGCCGATCCGAGGGGCCCGATCGGCGGGGGAACAGACCGTGACGCAGCATGACGAAAGGCGGGCCTGGCGGCTGCGGCGGCGCGTGCTGCCGCAACACACCGACCACGCCGGCGTGATGTGGCACGGCGCCTACGTGGCCTGGCTGGAGGAGGCACGGGTGGAGGCCCTGCAGGCGGCTGGCCTGGACTACGCCGACCTCTCGGCCGCGGGTCTGGAGCTGCCGGTGGTGAGCCTGGCGCTGCAGTACCGCCAGGCCCTGCTGCATGGCGACCAGGTGGAACTGCGCAGCTGGGTGCTGCCGCGCCAGGGGGTGAAGCTGCCCTGGATCAGCCAGTTCATCCGCGGCGATGGCGTCCTGGCCGCCGAGGCGCAGGTGGAGCTGGTGCTGGTGGACCTCACCGGTGGAGCCGGTCAGCGCAGGCTGCTGCGCCGCCTGCCCGATGCCCTGGCGGCGGCCGTGGAGCAGCTGGCGGGAGGCCCCGCGGCCACAGCTTGACCCTGGGGCACGGCACACCGGCCCGGAACGCGAGCCACCCAACCACCCAACCAGCGAACAAGCGAACCAGCCCGAACGCGAACAAGACCCGCTGGACCCGCCTCGCTACAGTACAGGCGTACTGGCCGGAGGGTGGCTGTGGGGGAACTTGTCAGCGTGGCCTTCGGTCGCCCTGTGCGAGGGCCAGCTAAACCGGCGCTGCCCAGCGCCCCGGATCGCCCCCGGCCCCTGGCGGAATCACAGCGGTTATGGCGGCGGCTCTGGAGCGGGGCACCGGGCATCGGCTGGCTGCGGCTGCAACGGTTGGAGCAGGCCTTCGGCAGCCTCGATCAAGCCTGGCTCGCCAGCCCAGAAAAGCTGGCCAAGGCCCTGGCGCGATCCACCCGGCTCGGCCCCCGCGGGCTGGAGCAGCTGCTGGCCTATCGCAGCGCCCTGGGGCCAGAGCCCATCAGCGATCCCATCGGGGCCAGCCAGCGTCAGCGGTGGCGCGGCCGTCGCGTGCTGCTCTGCGGCGATGCCGCCCTGCCGGCCTCGCTTGAAGCCCTGGAGCGGCCGCCCCTGGCACTGCACTGGCAGGGCCGTGGCAGCCTCTGGCCCTGTCTTCGGGCGCGCCGGGCGGTGGCCGTGGTTGGCACCCGCCACCCATCGCGGCAGGGGGAAGCGCTGGCGCGGGCCATCGGCCGCACCCTGGCCGAGGCCGGCTGGCCGGTGGTGAGTGGGTTGGCGGAGGGCATCGATGCCGCCGCCCATCGGGGCTGCCTGGAGGCGGGCGGCCGGCCGGTGGCGGTGCTCGGCACACCGCTGGATCGGGTGTATCCCCGTCATCACCTGGCCCTGCAGGAGCAGGTGGGGCGCGAAGGCCTGCTGATCAGCGAGCAGGCGCCCGGCAACGCCGTCCGCGCGGGCCACTTCGCCGCCCGCAACCGGCTGCAGGTGGCCCTGGCCGGCGCCGTGGTGCTGGTGGAATGCCCCCATGGCAGCGGCGCCCTCCATTCGGCGAGGCTGGCCTGGGCAACGGGAACACCCCTATGGGTGGTGCCCGCCGATGTGGGACGCGTCAGCGCGGCGGGCAGCAACAGTTGGCTGGCCCAGGGGGCCACACCCCTGCTGGATCCAAGCGATCTGGTGGCCAGCCTGGGGGCCGGGCCCTTGCGCAACGGCGGCCGGCCGGAGCCACGGGGTTCGGGCCGGCTCGTCGAGCGAGAGGCGGCCTTGCTGGCGGCCCTCGGAGCCGGTGCTTCGCTGGAGCAGCTCTGCCAACGGCTGCGCCAGGAGCCGGCACGCCTCAGCGAACGCCTGGTGCAGCTGGAGATGGCCGGGCTGGTGAGCGGGCAGCCGGGGCTGTGGTGGCAACCCTGCTGAAGCGCCGCATTCCTAGGGTTGCCCCCATGGCTGCCCAACCATCGACCCAGCAGACTCAGCCAACGCTCACGGGCCATGCACTGCTGCGCTGGCGGCGCCAGCAGCTGCAGGCGGGCGGCAACGCCGCCGACCTCGACTGGCTGCTGGATCTCGAGGGCGGTGTGGCCTGGAGGGATCTGCAGCGGCTGCGGCTCAGCCCGGAGCAGAGCGTGACGCTCGCAACCCCGCTGGGGGCGATCGCCGCGCTCTGGCAACGCCACAGGGCCACGGGCGAACCGCTGCAGTACCTGGTGGGTCGCTGCCCCTGGCGCGACCTGGAGCTGGCCGTTGGGCCTGGAGTCCTGATCCCACGCCAGGAAACTGAACTGTTGGTGGAGATCGCCCAGGAACGGATGGGCCGTGCAGCGGGCAACGGCTCGCCGGGCCTGTGGGCCGACCTGGGCACAGGCTCGGGCTGTCTGGCCGCAGCCCTGGCGCGCTGCTGGCCCAGCAGCCAGGGCTGGGCAGTGGATCAATCCAGCGAGGCCTTGGCCCTGGCGGCGCAGAACCTACGAGGCCTCGGGCTGGAGGCCCGGGTCACGCTCTGCCAGGGCAGCTGGTGGGCCCCCCTGCGTCCGCAGTGGGGGCGTCTGGAGCTGGTGGTGGCCAATCCGCCCTACATCCCAGACGCGGTGTGGAGCCAGCTGGATCCGGTGGTGCGCGACCACGAACCCCGGCTGGCGCTCAGCAGCGGTGCCGACGGGCTGGAGGCGATCCGCACCATTGCCGCCGGTGCCGCTGCGGCCCTCGCGCCGCGGGGATGGCTGCTGCTGGAGCACCACCACGACCAAAGCCCAGCCGTTCTAGCCCTGCTGCAGAACGGAGGCCTGCAAGCCGTGGCTGCTCACCGCGATCTTGATGGCGTGGCGCGCTTTGCCAGCGCCCAGAAACCAGCGTCAGCCTGAACCCACCGCGCGATCCCCAGCCGATGAGCACCCTTCTCTCCGCCGCGGACCTAGCCGCCCAGCTGCGTAGCGGCGCTGCCGCGCTCTTCCCCACGGACACCCTGCCGGCGTTGGCCAGCCGGCCCGAGCATGCCCGCCAGCTGTGGGAGCTCAAGCAGCGGCCACAGAACAAACCGCTGATCCTGATGGGCGCCTCTGCCGAGGAGCTGTGGCAGTGGCTGGGAAGCACGCCGGAACCCGCCTGGCTGGAACTCGCCAACCAGCACTGGCCAGGGGCCCTCACGCTTGTGGTTCCGGCCGCTCGGCGGCTGGTGGATCCGCTCAATCCAGGCGGCGACAGCCTGGGACTGCGGGTGCCCGCCTGCGACGCGGCCCTGGAATTGCTGAGGCTGAGCGGCCCGCTCGCCACCACCAGTGCCAACCGCTCCGGCGAGGAACCGAGCCTCACGGCGCAGGAGGCGGCCGAGCGTTTCCCGCAGGTGGCACGGCTGGCACCTGAACCGTGGCTGCGGCCCTCCGGCCAGGCCAGCACCGTGCTGCGCTGGTACCACGGCGACTGGCAGGTGCTGCGCCGCGGCGCTGTAGTGCCGGCAACGCTGGCATCACCGCCGTGATCCTGCTCACATTGCTGTTGAGCGCCCTGCTGGCACTGAACCACTGGCTGCTCGAGCCGTTCACGGCCTGGGGAGAGGCGCTGCTGGAGCTGCGGCTGCTGCCGTGGCTGGCCTTGGCCGTACTGGCCTGGCTGCTGGCGGGCGGCGGGGACTGATCCGGCAGCGCGAGGCGGCTGGCCTGCACGCCTGCCGCCTCAGGACACAAAAAAAGCCCCCGGCGAGGGCCGGGGGCGAAGGTCGTCCCTCGAAGAGGGCAAGGGGTCAGGCTGCCGAGTGGATCAGCCGAACTTGCCCGAGGTGGAGGCGATCAGGAAGGCGGCGTAGGTCACGAAGTAGCCCACGGTGAAGTGAGCCAGACCAACCACACGGGCCTGAACGATCGAGAGAGCCACGGGCTTGTCGCGCCAGCCCACCA
>JBEGQE010000118.1:0-4048 GCA_041181145.1 Cyanobacteriota bacterium | reverse complement strand
CGCCATGGAGCTCTGGCAGCAGGCCCGCGGCGAGTTCATCGACGTCATCGACTGGAGCGAGGACGGCAGCGACACGCTGGTGTGGCGCTTCGAGCGGCGCGGCAACGCGATCAAGTGGGGCGCCCAGCTCACCGTGCGCGAAGGCCAGCAGGCGGTGTTCGTGAACGAAGGTCGGGTGGCCGACTGCTTCAGCCCGGGCCGCTACCGGCTCGAGACCCGCAACCTGCCCGTGCTCACCAGCCTGCTGGCCCTGCCCACCGCCCTGGAGAGCCCCTTCAAGGCGGAAGTGCTGTTCGTGGCCACCCGCCAGTTCACCGATCTGAAGTGGGGCACGCGCCACCCGCTGATCCTGCGCGACCCGGAGCTGGGGCCGGTGCGGATCCGCGGCTTCGGCAGCTATGTGCTGCAGGTGGTGGATCCGGTGCAGCTGATCCGCGCCCTCAGCGGCAGCAATCCGCGCTTCACGGTGGCGGAGATCAGCGAGCAGCTGCGCAACCTGATCGTGAGCCGCCTGGCCGATCTGCTGGGCGAGCGGCAGCGGCCCCTGCTCGATCTGGCGGCCGAGTACGACGAGCTGAGCGATCAGCTGCGGCAGCGGCTGGCCGAGGAATGGGCGGGCTACGGCCTGGCCCTCAGCCAGCTGCTGATCGAGAACCTCAGCCTGCCGGCGGAGGTGGAGGCCGCCATCGACCGCCGCGCCGCCATCGGCCTCACCGGTGATCTGGCCGCCTTCCGCACGTATCAGGAGGGCATCGCCCTGGAGAAGGCCGCGGAGAACCCGGCCGGCGGGGCCGCCGCCGGAGCCGGCCTGGCGATGGGCTTCGGCCTGGGTGAACGGCTCGCACCGCCGCCGCCACCACCGCCACCCCCTCCGGCGCGCACCGCTCCCGCACCACCGCCGGCCGAGGAGCCGCCCGCCGCTCCATGAGCTGCCCCAGCTGCGGGGCCCCCCTGCCCACCAGGGGGGTGGTCTGCGACTACTGCGGCGGCCGCGTGGATGTGGATCTGCGGGGCTGGAGCCACCTGCAGCCCAGTGGCCTGAGCGCGACCCTGCACTGCCCGGACGGACACGGAGCCCTGGAGACCCTGGAGCTCCCGGGGGGCGAAGGAGCGGAGCCGATCAGCCTGGGACGCTGCCCCAGCTGCCTGGGGCTGTTCCTGCCCCTGGGGAGCCTGGAGCGACTGCTGGATCAGGCGGTGGCGCCGGTTTGGAGCATCGACCAGCAGCTGCTGACCCACCTCGCCGAAACGCCCCGGACCGAGCCCGCCCCGCTGCGCTACCGCCCCTGCCCCAGCTGCGGCGAGCTGATGAACCGCAGCCTGCACGGCAGGCGCAGTGGCGTGGTGGTGGACCGCTGCCGCGACCACGGCCTCTGGCTCGATGCGGGCGAGCTGCGGCAGCTGCTGGAGTGGACCCGGGCCGGCGGAGCCCTGCTGGATCAGGAGCGGCGCGAACAGGAGGCCCGCGACCGGGCGGAGCGTGAGCAGGATGAACGCACCCGGCTGGCAAGCCTGCAGGCCGAGCAGCCGGCCTGGCCGGGGCAACGCGAACCCGACGTGCTGACCCTGCTGATCAGACTGGCCCGGCAGCTGCTCTGAGCATCCCGATGCCGGCCGAGCCCCCAGCCCTCGACGCCGACACCCTGACGCTCTGCCAGGCCATGGCGGGTCGGCTGTTCCCCTGGGACAGCAACCGCGCCCTCGAGCTGGCCCTGCTCAAGACCTTCTGCCTGCCCTCGATCTCCGGCCTGCTGCAGCGCACCGGCGAATTCGAGCAGCGGCCGCGCAAGCGCTACGACGACACGGGCCTGATGGTGGCCGAACTGGTGCGGCTGGGGCCCGACAGCCCCGGCGGCCGTGCGGTGATCGAGCGGCTGAACCGCATCCACGGCCACTACGCCATCAGCCAGGCCGATTTCGCCTATGTGCTCTCGGGGTTTGTGGCCGAACCGATCCGCTGGCTGCAGCGCTTCGGCTGGCGGCCGTTGAACGGCGCGGAGCAGCAGGCCCTGTTCCGCTTCTGGGATCACGTGGGGGCGCTGATGGGCATTGCCGAGCGCCCCGGCAGCCTGGAGGCGCTGCTGGCCCTGAATGCCCGCGTGGAGGCGGAGCTGTTCGCCCACGCCAGCAGCAACCGCCACGTGGCCGATGCCACCCTGGCAATGCTGTTGACCGACTGCCCACCGCCCCTGCGCCGCCCGGTGGCAACCGTGCTGCGGGGCCTGCTGGAGCCGGAGGTGCTGGCCAGCCTGGGCTGGCGGCCAGCCCCCGCCTGGCTGGCGGCCCTGGTGCACCGGGGCCTACGGCTGCGCAGCCGGCTGCTGAACCTGCGCCAGCGGCTGTGGCCAGCCCGGCGCCTGCGCTTCTATTCCGAGCGGCCCACCCCCAGCTACGGCGCCCACTTCCAGCTGACGCAGCTGGGGCCGCCGCCGCTGCTCGAGCGCCTCAACAGCCCGCGCTGGAGCGGCCCGCAGCGGCGCATCGGCCTCACCGGCGGCATCGCCACCGGCAAGAGCAGCGTGGGCCGGCTGCTGGCGGAGCGAGGGCTGCCGGTGCTCGATGCCGATCAGTTCGCCCGGGAAGCCCTGGCCGCAGGCAGCGCCGGGGCCCGGGCCGTGCTGGCGCGCTACGGGGAGGCGGTGTGCGAGAGCGGCGGTGCCACAGACACCCTCGATCGCACCGCCCTGGGGCGGATCGTGTTCGCCGATGCCGCCGAGCGCCGGTGGCTGGAGCAGCTGGTGCATCCGCTGGTGCGGCAGCGCTTTTCCGCCGAGCTGGAACGACTGACCGCTGAGCCGGCCGTGGTGCTGATGATCCCGCTGCTGTTCGAGGCAGGGCTGGAGGAGCTTTGCAGCGAGGTGTGGCTGGTGGACTGCGAGGCACCCCAGCAGCTGCAACGGCTGATGGCCCGCAACGGCCTCAGCGCCACGGATGCCCGCGCGCGCATCGCCGCCCAGTGGCCCCTGGAGCGCAAGCGCGCCCTGGCCGATCGCCTGATCGACAACCGCGGCGACGCGGCGGCGCTGGCCGCCCAGGTGCAGCTGGCCGTGGCGGAGGGGCCGCGGCCGGGCGTCAGCCCTTCAGCTTCTGATTGAGGATCTGGTTGGCGAGCTTGGGGTCGGCCTTGCCGCCGGTCTTCTTCATCAGCTGACCCACGAAGAAGCCCTGCAGCTTGGTCTTGCCGCCGCGGAAGGCCTCCACCTCCTCTGGGTGGGCCGCCAGCAGCTCCTCCACAATCGCGGTGATCGCCGCAGGGTCGCTGATCATGCCCAGGCCGCGGGCCTCGATGATCGCCTTGGGGGAGCCGCCCTGCTCGAGCAGCTCCGGCAGGATCTCCTTGGCGATCTTGCCGCTGATCACACCGCCATCGATCAGCTGCACCATCTCGGCCAGCTGGTCGGGGCGGAAGGGCAGATCGGCGTAGCTGAGGCGGTTGGCGTTCACATGGGCGGCGATGTCGCCGGTGATCCAGTTGGCCAGGCCCTTGGGATCCGCACCGGCGGCCACGGCCGCCTCGAAATAATCCGCCATCGGGCGCTCATCGGTCAGCACGCGGGCGTCGTACACCGAGAGCCCCAAGTCTTCGGCATAGCGGTGGCGCTTGGCGGCCGGCAGTTCAGGCAGCTCGGCACGCCAGGCTTCGCGCTGGGCCGGACTCACCTCGATCGGGCCGAGATCGGGATCGGGGAAGTAGCGGTAGTCGCTGGCACCCTCCTTGCCACGCATGCTCTTGGTGAGCTGCTTGCCTTCATCCCAGAGGCGGGTTTCCTGCACCACCGGCTCACCGGTTTCATAGGCCTTGATCTGCCGCTGAATCTCGTATTCACAGGCTTTCTGAATCGCCGAGAACGAGTTCATGTTCTTGATCTCCACCTTCGTGCCGAAGGGCGCATCGGGCCCGCGACGCACGGAGATGTTCACGTCGCAGCGCAGGGAGCCCTCCTGCATGTTTCCATCGCTCACCCCCAGATAGCGCATGATCCGGCGGATCTCCGAGGCGTATTCCGCCGCCTCACGGCCCGTGCGCAGATCCGGCTTGCTCACGATC
>JBEGQE010000117.1:0-6162 GCA_041181145.1 Cyanobacteriota bacterium | reverse complement strand
CAGGTGCAGAACGACCCGCGCGTGATCGAGGTGTACCTCGGCCGCGACACCCAGGAGGACGAGGCATGAGCCTGCTCGACATCCGTGGCCTGAACGTCTACTACGGCGAGAGCCATATCCTGCGCAACGTCGACCTCAGCGTGGCGCCGGGGCAGATGGTGTGCCTGATCGGCCGCAACGGCGTGGGCAAGACCACCCTGCTCAAAACCGTGATCGGCCTGCTGCGCCAGCGCAGCGGGGTGGTGCGCCTGGAGGATCGGGAGCTGGCGGCCCTGCCACCCCATGCCCGCGCCCGAGGCGGCATCGGCTACGTGCCCCAGGGCCGGGAGATCATTCCCCAGCTCACCGTGCGCGAGAACCTGCTGCTGGGGCTCGAAGCCCTGCCGGGCGGGTTGGCCAGGAACCGCCACATCGATCCGCTGGTGTTCGAGCTGTTCCCGATCCTGGAGAAGTTCCTGGCCCGCCGCGGCGGCGACCTCTCCGGCGGCCAGCAGCAGCAGCTGGCCATCGCCCGTGCCCTGCTGGGCAAGCCCAAGCTGCTGCTGCTCGATGAGCCCACCGAAGGCATCCAGCCCTCGGTGGTGCTCGACATCGAGCGCGCCGTGCGCCGCATCATCGAGACCACCGGCATCAGCGTGCTGCTGGTGGAGCAGCACCTGCACTTCGTGCGCCAGGCCGACTGGTACTACGCGATGCAGAAGGGCGGTGTGGTGGCCAGCGGCCCCACCGGCGAACTCAGCAAGGAGGTGGTGGACCGCTTCCTCAGCGTCTGACGGAACGGCGGGCCGCAGCGCGGCGCTTCAGAGCAGGCGCCGCCAGAACGCCTCCGCTTCGCTGGAGCTCAGGTGCGCCAGGGCCGAGCCATTGAGGCTTCGCAGCGGCCGGCAGCCCAGGCTGTTGATCAGCAGCCAGCGGTCGTCCGGTTGGGGATCGGCCTCCAGCCGGGCCTCCGCCGCCAGGCCCAGCGCCAGGGCGCGGCCGCGCATCACCCCGGGCAGGCAGCCGCTGGCCAGGGGCGGCGTCAGCCACCGGCCCTGGCGGTGCACCAGCAGGTTGGCGGTGCTGGCGCAGCAGAGGCTGCCATCGGTGCTGAGCAGCAGCGCCTCCTCGGCGCCCGCCTGCCGGGCCTCAGTGCGGGCCTGGATGGCCTGGCCGTAGGCGAGGGTCTTGCATCGGCTCAGGCGGCTGTCGGCGTTGCGCCGCTCATGGCGACTCACGATCGCCGTGCAGGGGCTGAAGGCCGGCGTGATCGCGCTGAGCTGCAGCCAGAAGCGAGGGCTGGCGCCGCTGCCATCGGCGGGCAGCTCGATGCCCCGGCCCTGGCTGTCGCCGCGGCTCCAGGTGAGCCGCAGGGCGCCGCTCCCCCCGGCGGCCAGGCCGGCCCGGGCGATCGCCTCCTCGATCAGGGGCAGCAGCCAGGCCTGGTCGGGCGGCTCGGCCAGGGCCAGCAGGGCCGCGCCCTGGCGCCAGCGCTGCAGGTGCTCCTCCAGGCGCTGCGGGCGCCCGGCGTCCACCAGCACGGTTTCGAACAGGCCATCGGCCAGCTGCAGGCCGCGGTCCGCCAGCGGCACGCTGAGCTCCGCCGGCGCGCCCCAGCGGCCATCGATCCAGGCGGTCATGCCAGGGCCTCCTGCAGCGGGTGCAGCTTCCAGCCCAGCTCCTCGGCCTCGGCCTGGGGATCGGAATCGGCCACGATGCCGCAGCCCGCCTGCAGGCGCAGGGCGCGATCCTTGAGCAGCAGGGTGCGGATCAGGATGCTGCTGTCGAAGCTGCCGTCCCAGTCGCGGCGCAGCAGCGAGCCGCAGTAGGGGCCGCGGGGCACGGGCTCGAGCTCCGCCAGGCGCTGGCAGGCCCGCAGTTTCGGTGCGCCGGTGATCGAGCCGCCCGGCCAGCAGGCCCGCAGCAGATCCACCCAGGTGCAGCTCGGCCGCAGCTGGCCGGTCACCACCGAGGTGAGGTGGTGCACGTTGGCGTAGCTCTCCAGCCCCACCAGCTGCGGCACATGGATCGAGCCGGGCTGGCAGACGCGGCCGAGATCGTTGCGCAGCAGGTCCACGATCATCACGTTCTCGGCCCGGTCCTTGGGGCTGCTCACCAGGTCGGCCGCCAGGTCCGCATCGCGGCTGCCGTCGCTGTGGCGTGGGCGGGTGCCCTTGATCGGCCGGGTTTCCACCTGGCCGCGGCTGTCCACCTGCAGGAACCGCTCCGGCGAGACGGAGATCACCGCTTCCCCCGCCGCTGCGCCCGCGCCCACCACCAGGCCGGCGAAGGGGGCTGGGCAGCCCTGGCGCAGCCGCTCGAACAGCGGCAGGGCGGCGGCTCCGCCGGCGGGCAGGCCCTCCGGCACGGGGGCGGTGCTGCAGGCGGTGAGGTTGGCCTGGAACAGATCGCCGCTGGCGATGCGCTCGCGCAGCTGCTCCACCCTGGCCGCGAAGGCCGCAGGGGTGGTCTGCCACTGCCAGCTGGCGGCGGGGATCGGCGCCGGCGGCGGATCCGCAGGGCCGGGGGTGGCCCGGGCGAAGGCCGCGACCCAGTCGGCCATGGTTTGCAGCCGTTGGGGATCGTGCCCCTCCAGCCACAGCCGCCGCTCGCGCAGATCGAAGCGCAGCAGCGGGTCGTGCCGGGCGATCCAGAGGCTGGCCATGGCATCGCGCCGCCAGTGGCGGGCTGGCTCCACCCAGGCGGCGGCCTCGTAGCTCAGCCAGCCGCACCAGTGGCCCGGCCCCAGCTTGGCCAGGGCGGCGAAGGGATCGCGGCTGCCCGGATCACCGGGCAGGCCGCGGCAGCAGATCGATTCGGGCGGATCCACCGCCAGCACCGCCCAGCGGCCGAGGGCGCTGCCATCGCCGTCGAGCCAGAGCAGGCCGTCCGGGCCCCACTGGCGGGCCAGGGCGGGCGCCAGCTCAGCGGGCGGCAACCAGGGCAGCTCCAGGCAGCGGGGCTGCATCAGCGGCCGGCCAGATCGGGGCGGCCGGCGTCGATCAGGGCGGCATCGCGGATGCGGCAGCTGTCGCACACGCCGCAGGGGCTGGCGCCACCGCTGTAGCAGCTCCAGGTGCGCTCGATCGGCACCCCCAGCCGCAGGGCCTCCTGCACGATGCGGGTCTTGCTCCAGTGCACCAGCGGTGCCCAGAGCCGCGGGCCATGGCCTTCGCGGCCGGCCTTGCTGGCCAGATCGGCCAGGGTCTGGAAGGCCTCGAGGTAGTCGGGCCGGCAATCCGGATAGCCGGAGTAGTCAACGGCGTTCACCCCCAGGGCCAGCCGCGTGGCGCCGCGCGCCTCGGCCAGGCTCAGCCCCAGGGCGATGAACACGGTGTTGCGGCCGGGCACGTAGGTGCTGGGGATCACGCCGCTCTCCACACCGCCGCTGGGAATTGCCTGGGTTGTGTCGGTGAGGGAGGAGCCGCCCCAGGCGGCCAGGTTGACGCTGATCGTGTGGTGTTCGCGCAGGCCCAGCGCTTCGGCCACGGCGGCGGCGGCCTGCAGCTCGCGGCGGTGGCGCTGGCCGTAGTCGAAGGAGAGGCCGATCACCTCCTGGCCGGCTTCCCGGGCCAGGGCGGCGGCGGTGGCGGAATCCAGGCCCCCTGAGAGCAGGGCGATCGTGAGGGGCGGGGCGGACACGGCGGCAGCACGCGCGGCAAACCGCACTCAGACTGCCAGCAGCTGGAGCCGTTCGCCGATGCGTGTGCTTGCCCGTGCCCTGCTGCTGGTTGGCCTGGCGGCGGCTCCCGCCCCGGCGGTGCCGCGGCTCGATCTCTCCAGCCTGCCGCGGCCGGCCGCGGGCGAGCGGCGCTGGGTGATCCAGCTGCCGGGGGTGCTGCGCCCGGAGGCGGCGTCGTCCGTTTCGGCGGATCCGGCCGACTGGCGGGTGCAGGTGATCGTGGGGCAGACGGTGCTGCTCGATTGCAACCGCCAGAGCTTCAGCGGCCGGCTGGAGGCGCAGCCCGCCCCGGCCTCGGCGCTGGGCCCGCTGTGGCACCGGGTGCGCCAGGTGGGGCCACTGGTGTCCACGCGCATGGCCTGCCCGCCAGATCAGCCGCGCCGTGCCGGCTTCGTGCCGATGGCGGCCGAGCCCCTGCTGCTGCCCTATGCCGTGAGCCAGCCGATCGTGGTGGATGCTCCGGCGCCGCTCCAGGTGCGCTGGCGCCTCTGGAAGGCGGAACGCCAGGAGCGCGCGGCCAGCCCGCTGCGCTGAGCCGGCGGGATTCAGCGCACGCCCAGCAGCTTGTGGGTCTGCAGGCTCAGCCGCCAGGCCGGGTGCTGGCGCACATGCTCCAACGCCAGCGCCTGGCCCTGGCTCGACTGCCAGCCCGGTTGCAGCAGCAGTGCCGGAGCGGCGGCCTGCCCGCGGGCGCCGCGGGCGGCGGCGGCCATGGCTTCGGCAAAGGCCAGGTCGGCCGCGTCGTGCACCACCACCTTGAGCTCATCGCAGCAGGCGAGCAGCGCCTCGCTGGGCGGCCGGTGGCGCTTGGGGGAGAGGGTGATCCAGGCAAAGCGGCCGCTGAGCGGATCCACACCGCTGGTTTCCAGGTGCAGCGGCAAGCCGCTGGCGGCCAGGGTGCTGCAGAGGGGGCCGAGCTGGTGATGGAGGGGTTCGCCACCGGTGAGCACCACAAAGGCGGCGCCTGAGGCCGCGGCGGCCTGGGCCTGGGCGAGCAGCTCGGCCAGCGGCAGCAGCGGATGGGCGCCCTCGGGCCAGGAGGCTTTGGTGTCGCACCAGGGGCAGCCCACGCTGCAGCCCGCCAGGCGGATGAAGAAGGCGCTGCGGCCGGCGTGCAGACCCTCGCCCTGGATCGAGTGAAACGTCTCCACCACGGGCAGGGCCAGCGAATCCGGGGGCTGGGACACGGCAGGCGGCAGATGCAGGCGGCATGGCAGGCCTTCCCGGTCTAAGCCCCGGACGCATGGGGGCGTTCAGGAAATTTTCATCTGTTGTTCAGGCAGCGCTCATTTCTTGGCGGTTTGCCCAGCCCGGCCGGGCCAATTTCTGCTTTGCCCAGCCGGGCTCAACTCGATCGTGGGTATGTCAAGTGCCCTCTGATACGAACGCGACTGTTTATGCATTTTCTGCATGGATCAATTGGTGAGCGCGCGGGTATTCGGGGGGGGGAGGTTGTGCTTCTGGCCCGCGTGGTGGATCCGCAGCCGGCTCTCGGGATTCGTCAGACCCTCTGTGCTGACTGGCGTTGCGGCCGAATGCCCACTAGCTGTCTGAGGGAATCCTGAGTGGCTGACGTTGGATGCTGCTTTCAGTCCTGGTGATAGAGTTTTTTGCATATTGATTGGCCCGTGATTCATCCCCCTCCCTTGGGGCATGGGTCGATTCATTGCCAATTCTTGTCTTCCTCATAAGTGCGGCTGATGACCGACGCTCTGTTCTCCGACCAGGTTGCTGATCCATCCCTGGCCGCCGAACCCGTCGCTCAGGAGCCTGTGGTGGTCCTTGATCCCCTGGTGGCTGAGGAGGTCTTGGTTGCGGATCCGGATGGCACGACCACGACAGAGGTTGCCCCCGTGGTTTCGGTTGATTCGACCGTGGTGCTCGACACCACCACCGATGCCCCCATCACGTACACCGCCGATGGCATCTACGCCATCGATGCCGACGGCGATCAGACCGTGACCCCGCTGGGCCAGCAGCTGCTGACGTCGCTGGAGGCGGCCTGGACCACCCTGGCCGGCGCTGCCAGCGATGCCGCCAGCTTTGAGGCCCTGCTGCTGCAGGTGTTCGGCCGCAGCGATGCCGCCCAGATCGACCTCCTGGCTTCCGGCGGTGGCCTACAGGGCCTGAACTTCGCCGTGGCCAGCGCCGAGGAGATGAACGGCGCCCTGGGTGCCTATGCGGTGGTGGGTGCCGACGGCACCGAAACGATCTATCTGAGCGAGTCGCTGCTGAGCAGCGGCGACAGCGCCGCGATCCTGGCGGTGCTGCTCGAGGAGATTGGCCACGCGCTCGATACGCGCCTCAATGGTGGCCTCGACACCACCGGCGATGAAGGCGAACTGTTTGCCCAGCTGGTGCTGGGGAACAACCTTACAGATGCTCAGTTGGCGTCCATTCAAGCGGATGTGGACAGCGCCACGCTGACGATTGATGGGGTGCAGGTGGGGGTTGAAAGCTCGGCAACCCCCACCTCTTTCAGTGTCACTAATATTGTCGTC
>JBEGQE010000116.1:0-3477 GCA_041181145.1 Cyanobacteriota bacterium | reverse complement strand
TCAGGCCCTTCTCCAGAAACCATTTGAAGCTCGCGCGCTGTACCTCGACCAGATCGGGCAGGTAAGTGGCGGTCTTGGCGACCTGGATCGCGCTGCTCATGCGGTGAACCTGCAGGAACGGGTTGGACGGGAAGGAGGGCCTGGCGGCGTGGGGTCCGGGCGCGGAGAGCACCTCGGCGGATCGAAGAAGCGATGGGCACCCGCTGGGCCGCCCGTTGTGCCGGGGCCGCAAGGGGCCCCTGACGACAGCAACAGCCGCCCCCGCAGAGAGGGGCGGCTGGACCGGCCGTCGCACCTATTCAGCTCGCTTCAACCCCGCGGACAACGACGACTCGCACCGGAAAGACACAGCACCTGGAAGGGCAGACCCGCCACGATGGGCTGACGGGCAGTCCCGCCGGAATGGGCGGGCGCTTTCGGGCTGCAGCGAGCACTGGTAAAACCGGAACCCACTGCCAGGCCAATAAAACATCATACACTGTGAAGAGCAGGCCCAAACAGGGCGCAGGCGTTGGCCGTGCTCTGCCGGGCCACCTCGCTGAGGCTCTGCTGACGCAGGTCCGCCACCCGTTCGGCCACCGCCGCCACGTAGGCCGGCTCATTGCGCTTGCCGCGCCGCGGCACCGGCGCCAGGAACGGACAATCGGTTTCCACCAGGAACCGCTCCGCCGGCACCTGCTGGGCACAGGCGTGGGTATCCGCGGCCTTGGGATAGGTGACGTTGCCGCTGAAGGAGATGTAGAGGCCCAGCTCCAGGAACGCGGCCATCTCCGTGGGGGTGCCGCTCCAGCAGTGCATCACCCCCCGGGGGCAGGCGCCACGGCCAGCCCGTTCACGCAGTTCCGCCAGCATCGGCTCGGCCGCGTCACGGCAGTGGATGATCACCGGCAGATCCAGCTCCACCGCCAGATCGAGCTGGGGACGCAGCATCACCAGCTGCTGCTCGAGATTCTTGTCGCGGAACAGGTCCAGGCCCAGCTCGCCGATCGCCACCACGCGCGGATCATCCAGGGCCGCGGCGCGCAGCACGGCCGGTGTGTCGGCCTGCCAGTGCTCGGGATCGAGCGGATGCACCCCCACCGAGTAGCGCAGCTCCGGAAAGCGATCAGCCAGGGCGCGGATCGCCGGGATTTCCGAGGGCTCCACACACGCATGAAGGAGGCGACCCACGCCGGCATCTCGCCAGCGCTGGGCCACCTCCTCAAGGTCGTCGTCGAAGTTGCGGAAGACGATGTGGCAGTGGCTGTCGATCAGGGGAGCATGCAGGCTCTCGAGGGCGACGGCCGGGGCCATGGATACAGGGTTCAGGGCGATGGCTGAACCCTAGACAACACCGCTGAGGCTCAGGCCTTGGCGGGCTCGACGGCCTTCTTCACGGCCGCGCTCAGGCGGGACTTCTGGTGCGCACCGGTGTTGCGGTGGATCACACCGACCTTCACGGCCTTGTCGATCTTGCTGAAGGCAGCGTTGAGGGTGGTGGTCACAGCCTCCTTGGCCTCCTCGCCAGGCTTCTGGCTGTAGGCGGTGCAGGCAGTGAAGCAGCGCTTGATCAGGGTGCGCACCGCGGACTTGTAGGTGCGGTTGTGCAGGCGGTTGCGCTCAGCGATCAGAACGCGCTTCTTCGACGACTTGTTATTGGCCACAGGCGAACGTGCACTGGCTCGGCAAACGGAGATCGTACCCCCTGAACGGCCCGGCTTCCGCCGCGGCCCGGCGAGCACGGCCCACAGGCGATGGCCCTCTAGCTTGTGGAGCTGTCCTCCGTTCGCGGTCCGTGCTCGCCAGCAGCTCGCCCACCAGCGCCGATCCAGCCCTGACGCTGACCGTGCTGCGCGATGCCGAGGCCGCCGGCGCGCGTCTGGAGGCGATCGCCGACCGCACCGGTGGCGGCCAGAGCCGCGAGGTGATCGAGCGGGTGGACGCCATCCTTGAGCAGGTGCGCCAGGAGGGCGATGCGGCCCTGCTGACGCTCAGCGAGCGCTTCGATGGCGTGCGGCCCGATCCCTTGCGCATCCCCGAGGCCGAGCTGGCGGCCGCCTGGAACGCCACCCCCACCGACCTGCAGGACGCCCTGCGTCTGGCGCACCGGCGCATCCTGGAGTTTCACCAGCAGCAGAAGCCGGCCGACATCGCCGTGACCGGCGTGCACGGCGAGCGCCTGGGGCGCCGCTGGCGGCCCGTGGAGCGGGCTGGCCTGTACGTGCCCGGCGGCCGGGCCAGCTATCCGAGCACGGTGCTGATGAATGCCGTGCCGGCCACGGTGGCGGGTGTGAAGCGCCTGGTGATGGTGACCCCGCCAGGGCCGGAGGGGCGCGTCAACCAGACCGTGCTGGCAGCCGCCCATCTGGCCGGGGTGCGCGAGATCTACCGGGTGGGCGGTGCCCAGGCGATCGCCGCCCTGGCCTACGGCACCGAGAGCATCCCCCGGGTGGACGTGATCAGCGGCCCCGGCAACCTCTACGTGACCCTGGCCAAGAAGGCGGTGTACGGCCGGGTGGCGATCGATTCGCTGGCGGGACCGAGCGAGGTGCTGGTGATCGCCGACCACAGCGCCGATCCCGATCAGGTGGCCGCCGATCTGCTGGCCCAGGCCGAGCACGATCCGCTGGCGGCCTCGATCCTGCTCACCACCAGCGAAGCGCTGCTGCAGGCGGTGCCAGCCGCCCTGGAGGCCCAGCTGGCCGGCCACCCCCGCGCCGCCATCACCCGCCAGGCCCTCAACGACTGGGGCCTGATCGTGCTCTGCTCAAGCCTGGAGGAGGCGGCCGCCCTCAGCGATCGCTTTGCCCCCGAGCACCTGGAGCTACAGGTGGAGCGCCCCGAGCCCCTGGCCGAGCGCATCCAGCACGCCGGCGCCATCTTCCTGGGCGCCTGGACCCCCGAGGCGGTGGGCGACTACCTGGCCGGCCCCAACCACACCCTGCCCACCAGCGGCACGGCCCGCTTCGCCGGTGCCCTCAGCGTGGAAACCTTCCTGCGTCACACCAGCCTGATCCAGTTCAACCGCGCCGCCCTGGAGGCCACCGGCGGCGCCGTGGTCACCCTGGCGCAGAGCGAAGGCCTGCACAGCCATGCCGAATCGGTGCGGCGCCGGCTGGGCTGAGGCGCGGCCTCCCGCCGATCAGCGCTTGACCAGGTCGCGCACCCCGGCCACACCGTCGACGATCTCGCCCACCAGCACCTGATCGGTGAGATTCACGAACAGGCCGTTCTCGAGCACGCCGGGCAGGTTGTTGATGCCGCGCTCAAGGGTCACCGGATCGGTGATGCCAGCGGCAAACTTCACATCCAGCACCAGGTTGCCCTGGTCGGTCACGACCGGGCCGGCCTTCCTCACGGCCATGCGCAGCTGGGCTTCACCGCCCATCTCCCGCAGCTGGCCCTGCACCTGACGCCAGGCGCCGGGCAGCACCTCCACCGGCAGCAGGAAGCCGAGGTTGAGGGTGTCCACCAGCTTGGTGGAATCCACCACCACCA
>JBEGQE010000115.1:0-13206 GCA_041181145.1 Cyanobacteriota bacterium | reverse complement strand
CCCTGCTGGAACAGCTCCTCGATCAGCTCCTTCCAGGCCGGCAGCACGCCGGCATGGTGGGCGGCGATGCCGCGCAGCAGGGCATCGTCGTGGCCGCCATCGCGCACCGCCTCGGGGGTGGCGGCGATGAACGCCTCCAGCCGCGCCCGGATGCGCGCCTCCTCCACGGGCGTCACCAGGCACACCTTGCCCAGGTCGCGCACGGCCTTGTCGCAGCCGCGGCGGCTGAAGATGAAATAGATCGCCGGCAGCATCTCGCGCTCGGCCATCTGCGCCACCACAAAGCCCAGCGGCGGGGCTTCGGGCTGGGGCGGCTTGGGGGTCTTCGGCCCTTTGCGCTTGTTGCCCTTGGGGGCGCGCCACACCTTGCAGTTGGGGTGCAGGCCGGTGCCCTCGTCGTTGAGCAGCGGATGCAGGCCCTTGGCGCTGCAGAAGCTGAACTGCAGCGGCACGGGGCGGAAATCGCTCAGCACCAGCCGGGTGGGGCCGTGCACGCGCTCGATCCAGTCGGTGAGCTGGCCGGCATTGGCCACGGTGGCGGAGAGCGCCACCAGCTGCACCGAGGGCGGGCAGTGGATGATCGATTCCTCCCACACCGTGCCGCGCTGGGAATCGTTCATGTAGTGGCACTCATCGAGCACCACGGCCTCCACATCGGCCAGGGGGTCGTCGCCGGCGTCGACTTCCGCATAGAGCATGTTGCGGAAGATCTCGGTGGTCATCACCACGATCCGCGCCTCGCGGTTCACGGTGAGATCACCGGTCATCAGGCCCACGCGCTCGGCGCCGAACTGCTCGCGGAAATCGCGCAGCTTCTGGTTGGAGAGCGCCTTGAGGGGTGTTGTGTAGAACACTTTCTGGCCATGGGCCAGGGCGCGATGGATGGCGTATTCGCCCACCAGCGTCTTACCGGAGCCGGTGGGGGCACTCACCACCACCGAATGCCCCTGGTTCAGGGCATCGATCGCCTCCAGCTGAAACCCGTCGAGCGGGAAAGGGAACAGCTCCGCCAGATCGAGACGGCTGGTGGCGGCAGGGGTCATCGAGGCATCCTATGGGCGCCGGAGATCCAGACTGTTCAGGCCAGCCGCGGCCCCACCGTGCCCAACGGTTCAGCAGTCCCCGGGGATTGGCGCCAGCCGTTGCAGGAGGGGCTGGCGGCGTTGCCACCCCAGCGGCGCCGCCAGCTGCGCAGCCTGCAGCCGAACGGTCCCGCCGGCCTGAGCGCCGGCGCCGGCGAGCCACCCCTGCTCGATCTGGCGAGCAACGACTACCTCGGCCTCAGTCGCCATCCGGCGGTGGCTGCTGCCGCCGCCGCCGAGCTGGCGCGCAGCGGCCTGGGGGCCGGTGCCTCGCGCCTGGTGAGCGGCAGCCGGCCGGTGCATCAGGCGCTGGAAACCGCCCTGGCGGCCTGGCTGGGCCGCGAGCGGGTGCTGCTGTTCCCCAGTGGCTTCCAGGCCAACCTGGCGGCCGTGGCCGCCCTGAGCGATCGCCACAGCCTGGTGATCGCCGACCGGCTGATCCACCACTCGCTGCTGGCCGGCGTGCGCGCCAGCGGGGCCCGCCTGCAACGCTTCGCCCACAACGATCCGGCGGATCTGCAGCGCCACCTGGAGGCGGCCCGCCGCGACTCGGCCAGCCGCCGCCTGCTGGTGCTCAGCGAAAGCCTGTACAGCATGGAAGGCAGCAGCGCCCCTCTGGCGACCTTCAGCGCGCTCTGCCGACAGCACGGCGCGGCCTTGCTGGTGGATGAGGCCCATGCCCTCGGCGTGCTCGGCCCCGGCGGCCGCGGCCTGGCCCAGGGCCTGGCGGAGGTCGCCCTGCTCAGCGGCACCTTCGGTAAGGCCTTCGGCAGCGGTGGTGCCTTCCTCGCCGGCGACGGCCTGGTGCTCGAGTGGCTGCTGCAGCACGCCGGCGCCTTCCGCTACACCACCGCCCTGGCGCCGCCGCTGGCGGCCGGAGCCCTGGCCGCCCTGCAGTGGCTGCAGGGGCAGGAGCAGCAGGGCCAGCACCCCGGCCCCGGCCTGCTGGCCCGCGCCCAGCGCTGGCGCGAGGCCCTGGCCGCCGCCGGCTGGCCGCGGCCGCCGGGGGAGGGGCCGATCCTGCCGCTGCTGGTGGGCGACGACGGCCGCACCCTGGCCCTGCAACGGCAGCTGGAGGCGGCCGGGCTGCTCAGTGTGGCGATCCGGCCGCCCACGGTGCCGGAGGGCACGGCTCGCCTGCGGCTGGTGCTGCGCCACGACCTGCCTGCCGGCAGCCTGGGACGGCTGCTGGCAGCCCTCGGCACGCCATGACCACCCAACTGCTCGCCCTGCATGGCTGGGCCGGAGACCAGCGCAGCTGGGCCCCCTGGGCGGCCCTGGCCCAGCAGCGGGGCTGGCAGCTCGACTGCATGGAGCGGGGTTACGGCCAGCTGCCTCCGCAGCAGCCCGCCTGGCGGCCGGACGCCACCACCCGGGTGGTGATCGGCCATTCGCTCGGGCCCCATCTGCTGCCGCCAGAGCTCTGGCGGCAGGCCAGCGCCGCCGTGCTGCTGGCCAGCTTTGCGGCCTTCGTGCCACCGGGCCGCGAGGGGCGCCCGGTGAGCGCCGTGCTGCGGGCGATGGCCGCGCGCCTGGCCGCCGGCGACACCACCGGCCTGCTGACCGACTTCCACATCCAGGTGGCGGCACCGTTTCCCCCCGACCGCCTGCCCGCCGGTCCGCTGGAGCAGGGCATCCCAACCGCCGGCGCCCAGCGCCTGGCGGATGATCTGGCCCTGCTGGGCCGCACCAGCGGCCTGCCAGCTGGCCTGCCGCCGGACATCCCGGTGCTGCTGGTGGAGGCGGCGGATGATCGGATCGTGAGCGCCGCCAGCCGGGCCCTGCTGCGCCAGGCGCTGCCCCAGGCCACCCTCTGGACCCTGCCGGTGGCTGGCCATGCCCTGCTCGGAACCGATCTGCCGGCCGCCGTGCTGCAGTGGATTGCGGATGGGCTTCCCTGATCACGCCACCCTCAGCAGCGGCTTCACGGCCCGCGTGCGCCAGTGCTTCAGCCATGGCGCGGCTGGCTATGAGCGCAGCGCCCGGCTGCAGGCCGCCGTGGCCCAGCGGCTGGCCAACCTGGCCCAGCGGGCGATCGCCGCACCGCTGCCCGCCGGCCCCTGCGCCGATCTCGGCGCCGGCAGCGGTCTGCTGAGCCGGGCCCTCGGCCACGGCCTGGGGCCGGCGCTGGCCGGCGCACCTCTGCTGCGGCTCGACAACTGCACGGCGCTGCTGGCGGAAGACCACCGCCACAGCCCGGAGGCGCCCCAGCTGCTCTGGGACCTCAACCGCGGCCTGCCACGCCAGCTGCAGGGGGCAGCGCTGCTGGCCTCCAACTTCTGCCTGCAGTGGCTGGAGCAGCCCGCGCAACACCTGGACGCCTGGTGCCGGCAGCTGCAGAGCGGCGGCTGGCTGCTGCTGGCCGTGCCCACCGCCGGCAGTTTCAGCATCTGGCATCAGGCCGCGGCCACCGCCGCCGTGCCCTTCAGCGGCCTGGCCCTCCCGCCGGCGGCACCGCTGCTGGCCACCTGCGACCAGCATCTGCAGGTGCACCATCAGCGCCTGCTGCGGTTCAGCCGTGCCAATCCTGGCGGGGCCTCCTTCCTGCGGCAGATCAAGGCCATCGGCGCCCAGGCCAGCCCCCAGCGGCGCCTCGGTGCCGGCGAACTGCGCCGCCTGCTGGCCCATTGGCCCGGTGCCGAGCAGCCACTGCAGTGGGAAGTTCTGATTCTGCTGGGCCGAAAACCATGAACACCACGATCCACCCCAGCGCCCCTGCCACCCCCACGCGGCTGGTGGTCTGCGGCACCGACACGGACGTGGGCAAGACCGTGGTGAGCGCCCTGCTGGTGCAGGGCCTCGGCGCCCACTACTGGAAGCCGGTGCAATGCGGACTGGACAACGGCGAAGGCGACCGCGACCGCGTGCAGCGCTGGCTCGACTGGCCGGCCGCACGGATCCTGCCGGAGGCCTACCGCTTCCTCGATCCGGTGTCGCCCCACTGGGCGGCGGAACTGGCCAGCGGCGATCCGCAGCACCCCGGGCCACCGATTGATCCGGCCCGCTTGCAGCTGCCCGCGGTGGACGGGCCGCTGGTGGTGGAGACCGCCGGCGGATTGCTGGTGCCCCTGCGCCGCGACCTGCTGCAGATTGAACAGCTGCAGGCCTGGGGCCTGCCGGTGCTGCTGGTGGCCCGCAGTGGCCTGGGCACCCTCAACCACACCCTGCTCTCGCTGGAGGCGCTGCGCCAGCGCCGGATCCCCGTGGGCGGCCTGCTGCTGAACGGCCCCGAACACCCGGACAACCCCCGCACCCTCGAGCAACTCGGCGGGGTGCCGGTTCTGGGCTGCCTGCCGCCGCTGCAGACCGTGAGCCGCGCCAGCCTGCAGGCCCAGTGGCAGGCCCTGGATCTGCTCCATAAGCTCGCCCCAGTGCCCTGAACCGATGAAAGCTCCCACCCTCGCCGTCAGCGCCGCCGTGGCCGCCGTCTGTGCCGGCCTGCTGGTGCTGTTCACCGACATCGAGCTGTCGGTGGTGCGCTGGTTCAGCTGCGGACCCTTCGCCTCCCAGGGGGAAGCCCAGAGCGAGATCTGCCGGCGCTCGCTCTGAGCTCAGGTGCGCCGCGCCTTGAGTGGGCAGTGGCCGCTCAGCACCGCCACATTGTTCTCGGCCAGGGCCAGCGGCCAGCCCTGACGCAGCTGATCGTGGATCTGCTCAATCTGGATCGCATTCCAGCCGCGGGCCTCCAACCGCACCCGCACGCTCTGCCACTGACCCTCGGCAAAGACCTCGGTGCCGCTCCAGGCGCGTCCCGCCTGGGGTGCTGCGAGCTGGTGGGGCTGCAGGAACCGCTTGGAGAGCTGGGGCTGGCGGGGCGGCGTTCGGTCCATGGCACCGGTCGTCGTGCGCCCATCTTGGCGAGGGTGCGCCAAACCGGCAGCCCTCAGGGTCCGGCCAGGATCGCCGCCTCCACATCGGCGCGGCTGAAGCCATAGGGGAAATGGCGCTCCACGCCGGCCTGCCAGCGCACCGACAGCTCCTCCACCTCCAGCTCAATCTCAGCGGTCCAGTCCGGGCGCTGCAGGTCCCACAGGCAGGAATTCGCTCCCCGCTGCACCGCCCCCAGCTGGCTCAGCCACTGCTCCAGGGCGGGCAGGGGGTGGTTGTAGAGCGGCGCCTGCGCCGGCGGCAGTTCCGACATCCGTGGCCGTGGATGGGCTCAGCCCGGCAGTCTGCCCGGTGGCGGGCCACCAGCTGGGTTCCCGCAGGAATTCAGCCCCGCGGGCCCAGGCCAGGCCCACGCCGAGCACCAGGCTGAACACCACCGCCAGGGCCAGCAGCAGCAGCGCGAACCACTCCCCGCCGGAGAGGGCGCGGCGCACCGGCAGGGGTTCGGCCACCCGGCGGGGCACCGCCGCCGCCGGCTTCGGCAGCGGCCCCGGCTGGACGGCCCGCAGGGAGGCGTCGTAGGCGCGGCGGCGATCGGGATCGCTCAGGGTGAGGTAGGCCTGCTGGAGGCGCCGGAAGGCCTCACGGGCTTCCGGCTCCGGCAGCTCGGTGGTGTCGGGGTGATAGCGCTTGCTCAGGCTGCGGAAGGCCTGGCGCAGCTCCGTGCCGCTCGCCTCCGGGCTGATCTGGAGCAGCTGGTAGTAGCTGGCGGAGGGATGGGCTGCGGCCACCAGCGCGGCACCGGGTCTGCGGGATCCTAGAGAGGCTGAGTCCGTCGTTCGAGGGGATGCCCGACGCACCGCCACCCGCCAACCCCGCCGTGGAGGCGGCCTGGGCGGAGCCGAGCCAGGAGCTGTGGCAGGCCCTGGGCTGGCAGCCGGACGAGGCCCAGCTGGAACAGTTGGTTCAGCTCCAGCAGGAGCTGCGCCAGTGGAACAGCCGCGTCAATCTCACCCGGCTGGTGGAGGGGGCCGACTTCTGGATCGCCCAGGTGTTCGACAGCCTCTGGCCGCTGCTGCCGCTGCTGCGCGAGCGCCCCGATGCCGCACTGCGCTGCATCGATGTGGGCACCGGCGGTGGATTTCCGGGCCTGGCGGTGGCCATCGCCCTGCCCCAGGCGCATCTCACCCTGGTGGATTCGGTGGGCCGCAAGACCCAGGCGGTGCAGTCCATGGCCCAGGCCCTGGGCCTGGCGGAGCGGGTGGAGCTGCGCTGTGAGCGGGTGGAACTCACCGGCCGCCGGAAGGGCTGCCGGGGCCGCTTCGATCTGGCCATGGCCCGCGCCGTGGCCGCCGCACCGGTGGTGGCCGAATACCTCGTGCCGCTGCTGGCCCCCCAGGGCGAGGCCCTGCTCTACCGGGGCCAGTGGGGCGACGCCGATCAGGCAGCCCTGGAGCGGGCGGCTATCCAGCTGAAGGCCCGCATCAGCCGCCGCGACAGTCGCGAGCTGCCGGCGGGGCGGGGGTTACGCACGGTGCTGGCCCTGCAACCCCAGGCGGCTTGCCCGGGCACCTACCCGCGCGCCGTGGGGGTGCCGAGCAAACTGCCCCTGGGCGGGGATTGAGGTTCGAGGCGGCTTCTGAGCGGCTTCTGAGCGGCTTCCGGACGGCTCAGGCATCCGCCATCAACCGGCGCGTCGCCTGACCACCCACCTTGCGGCGCAGCTCGCGCAGCAGGTTGGGGATGCGTGCTGCCCAGGGGCTGCCGCCCAGACAGCAGAGCAGCTCCGCCTCACTCACCGCAGTGTCGAGGCCATCGGCATTGGCCCCCGGGAACCAGTGGCCACCGGCGCCCAGCAGGCCGTAGCGGGCCCGGGCATAACCCTGCAGATCCCAGGCCTCGATCAGGTTGTGCAGCCACAGCAGGGTGGGCAGGTTGATCTGGCCGGGGGTGTCCTGCCAGTCGGGCAGGCCCTGATCCCAGCTGGCCAGCCACGCATCCCCCAGGGCGGTGCGACGGGCCTGCTCCAACCGCTCCAGGATCGGCGGCAACAGTTCAGGGGCCCGGGGCAGCAGCTCCACCGCCTGTCGATGGAGATCGAGGTCTCCGGGCCGGGCCGCACCCACGCTGATCGTATGCACCCCTTCCGCCGCGAGGCAGAACAGATCGTTGAACACAATCGGATGCAGCGGCGCGCACAGCTCCAGCATCCGCTCCGAGGGGGTGTGCAGATGGCCGCCCTTGTCGGTGGGACTGATCAGAAACACACCCATGTCATGGGCGCGGGCGGCAGCGATCGCCGGGCGGTTGTCCTGACGGATGAAATACCAGTGCAGGTTGATGTAGTCGAAGCGATCGCTGGCGATCGCCTCGAGGATCAGCGGCAGGGGCGCGTGGGTGGAGAAACCCACCGCACCGATCTGGCCCTCCGCCTGCCAGCGCCGCGCCACCTCCAGGCAGCCACCGGGCCGCAGGGTCTGCTCCAGGTGCTCGGCGCGGTTGAGGCCATGTATGGCCAGCAGATCCACCCGCTGAACCCCGAGCCGCTCCAGGCTCAGGGCCAGCTCAGCCTCGAAGGCGGCCGGATCCGTGTGCGGCGGCACCTTGGTCTGCAGGATGCGCTGGGGATCCGGCACGGCCGGCAGCAGCGCGCCCAGCTGACGCTCGGAAGTTCCGTAATGGCGCGCCGTCTCGATGTGGTGGAACCCGCAGGCCACGGCCCGCTCCAGGGTGGCCTGCAGGTTGGCCTGGCTCTCGGCGGTGATCTCCGTGGCGGGGAGATCGCTCCAGCTCTGCTGGAAGCGCATGCCCCCGAGCGAGAGCAGCGGCATCGGCAGCTCGGTGCGACCGAAACGGCGAACCGGCAGGCTCAACGCAGGCTCCCCGCATCGCCTGCGGCGGCGGCCCGCGGCAGGGTGCGGCGCGGCCGGGCCGGTGTGGGCAGGCCGAGCGGCAGCAGCTCCTGACTGCGGCTCTGCTCCTCCAGGGCCGGCAGCTCTTCGTAGCTCACCCAGTGGATGCAATCCACCGGACAGGTGTCGATCGCCTCCTGGATCCTCTCGGTGCTGTCACCGTCCTGGTGGATGGCCCGGGAACGGCCCCAGTCGGGCTCCACCACAAAGGTGTTGGAGGCCACATGGGCGCAGTAGCGGCAGCCGATGCACACCGCTTCATCCACCCACACCGCCTTCTGGCGCAGGGCCCCACCCAGCACCGGCTCATCGCCAGTGGGCTCGGCCAGTGGGGCGGGCGGTGCCGCAAAGGCGATCGAGGGATCGATGGTCACGGGCGCAGGCGCAGGGCGCAGCCGCCGCTCAACCGTCCCAGCGGGTGACCACGAGCTCGATCGAGCCATCGGCGGCCTGGCGCTGCTCGCTCACCTGGAAGCCTTCCTGGGCCGAGGCGGCCAGGATGCTGCGCAGGGCATAGCGCTGGGTGAGCTGGGCCAGGAAGCGCTCCACCGGCACGGGGCGCCGCCAGAGGTCGAGGTCCGTCACCAGCTCGTAGCTGCCGGTGGCGCTGTTCCAGCGGAAGCCCAGATCGGACGCGGAAGCGTCGTCCGTGGCGGCGATGGTGAGATCGGCCAGCACGGTCTGGCCGCGGTAGCCCCGCACGGGACGCTCACCTTCGCTGGGGCTGTGGCCCAGGTCGCGCAGGGCGTCGATCAGGGCGGTGCGATCGCGCAGTTCCGTCTTGACGGTGCTGAAGTGCGACATCAGGAGACCGGGGTGGTGAGGGTCTGCTCAGGGATCACCGCGGCGGACTGGGCCTGGAAGGCCTCGGCGGTGGGCTGGCTCTGTTGCACCGAGCCGAGCTTCGCCTCGATGCGCTCGGTGAGCTGATGGCAACCGTTGCCGGCCACGCCTTCCACCAGCTCTTCAACGCGGCCGTCAGGCCGGATGCGGAAGCGGATGGTGAGCTGGGCCATCCCAGGCAGCGGAAGTGCCGGGATGCTAGCCGTGTGATCCAGCCGCTGAGGGGGGCTGTGACGCTCTGTGGGGGTCCGCTGCAGAACGCCGGCTGCGGCCGTCAGCTGAGCAGGCCATCCTCCACCAGGGTCTGCAGGCGCTCCAGCACCTGCGGATCCTCCAGCTGCTCCAACGCCAGGCGGGCCTCATCCCGCACCGCCAGGTCGGTGTCGTGCAGCATCGCCCCGAGCAGCGCCTCCTCCACCTCCTTCTGCCGGGGCTCCACCAGGTCGGCGTAGAGACGCCCCAGCGACCAGGCGCTGTTGCTGCGCACCACCGGCTCGCTGTCGATGCGCAGGGCGAGCAGCAGCTGGCCGGCGGCCTGATCGGCCTTGGCCAGGCCCGTGGCGCCGGCGTCGGCCAGGGAACTGGCGGCCCAGAGCCGCACGGCGGCGATGTCGGTGTCGAGGGCGCGGATCAGAGGGTTCATCACCGGCGCATCCGGGTAGCTGCTCAGGCTCCAGGCCACGGCCTTGCGCACATAGCCGTTGCTGTCGTTCTGCAGCAGGGCCAGCAGCGGTGAAACGGCCTGGATGTCCGGATTGCGGCCCAGGGCGTACACGGCGCTCATGCGCAGGATCGGGCAGCTGGCCTCCAGCAGCGGCAGCAAGCGGGCCGGCGCCCGCGGATCGCGGTGTTCGCAGAAGATGCGCAGCCCCTGCATGCGCTCCTCGTGGCTGCCTTGCAGCAACTGCAGCCCCAGGTCGCACTCGGCGGCGATGTCGGCCGCCTCGTCGCCAGGGGCATCGAGCTCATCGAGCGGATCGCCCAGCAGCTCCTCCGCCAGCTCCCGGGCGAGCATCTCCGGATCCAGGGCCAGCTCGGCCGGGCTGTGGGAGAACTCGGGGAACGGGCCTGTCATGGCGCGATCGTAAAAGCCGGCAGGCGCGGCGGCCCGTCGCCGCGGCTCCACTCAGCTGATCGGTGCCGGCGCCGCCATGTCGCCCGGCAGCCAGATGCGGGCGCTGACGGCGAACAGGGCCAGCCCGAACAGCACCACGATCGCCGCAGGCAGCAGGGTGGAGCGGAAGAACTGCACGGCGGGCTCGGTCGGCCCTCCATTCTGGTGCCCCTGTGGGGCGGCATGCCGGCTCAGGCCACCAGACCTACGGTGCCGCCAATTGCCGTTCTGCCATGAGCGTCCAGGAGCAGGTCGCCCCGCTCGGCCCGGGCTCCCGCCGCGGCACCGCCCGCCGCCTGGTGGCCGTCACGGCCGAGGGGGTGGCCAGCGGCACGCCGCTGATGGTGGGCAGCAAATTGCTGCAGGGCTGGCTGACGGCCAGCGGGGTGCCCCTGGCCCTGATCGGTCTGATCCCGCTGGCGGAGCTGCCCTACACGCTGAAGCTGTTCTGGGCGCCGCTGCTGGATCGCTGGCCGATCCCCTGGCCCGACCGGCGCCGCGGCTGGATCCTGGCGCTGCAGCTGACGCTGGTGGCGGTGATCGCCGGCATGGCCCTGCTGCGGCCCAGCACCAACCCAGCCAGCCTGACGGCGATCGGGGTGATGGCCCTGCTGCTGGCGGTGTGCAGCGCCACCCAGGACATCGTGGTCGACGCCTACCGCACCGACCTGCTACCGGAGGCGGAGCGGGGCCCCGGCGCCGCCGCCGCCACCCTCGGCTACCGGGCGGCGATGCTGGCGGTGGGGGCCGGCGGCTTCCTGCTGGCTGGCCGTTATGGCTGGCCGGCGGCCTTCCTGTGCGCGGCGGCCCTGGTGGCCGCGGTGATTCCATTCACCCTCACGGCCCCGAAACTGCGGCCGGTTCAGCACGCCGTCACCAGCCTGCGCCAGGCCGTGCTGGGCCCGGCCCGGGAGTTCGTGCACCGGGCCGGGCCCGGGCGCACCTGGCAACTGCTGCTGCTGGTGCTGCTCTACCGCTGGCCCGACGGCCTGCTCAGCGCCATGGCCATCCCCTTCCTCACCCTGCAGGGCTTCAGCGAAGCCCAGATCGGCCTGGTGCAGGGGGGCTGGGCGATCGGCGCCACGATGCTCGGCACCGTGCTGGGCGGAGCGCTGTTCGCCTGGCTGGGCATGAACCGCTCGCTGTGGCTGTTCGCCCTGGCGGGCGCGCTGGGGAACCTGAGCTACTGGGCCCTGGCCAGCTTCGGCGGCGGCTTCACCGGACTGATCACGGCCGTGAGCCTGGAGAACATCAGCGGCGGCATGGTGGGCGCGGTGTTCGTGGCGCTGCTGATGAGCCTCTGCAACCCGCGCTTCTCCGCCACCCAGTACGCCCTGCTCTCCGGCGTCTACGCCATGAGCCGCTCGATCCTGTCGGCACCGGCTGGGGTGGTGGCCGAGCGGGTGGGCTGGTCCAGCTTCTTCCTGTTCACCGTGGTGACAGCGCTGCCCGCCTTTCTGCTGCTGGCGCGCCTAGCCCCCTGGGGGGAACACGAGGCCCGCGGCGCCTTTGATCCAGCCCGCGATGCCACCTGAGGGCCAGGCTCAGCCGCGGCCGGCCGGCGCCGGCTCCAGGCTGCCCTCCAGGCGCCGGCGCAGCTGGCCGCAGGCAGCATCGGCATCGAGGCCGCGGCTGGCGCGCACGCTCACGGCGATGTGGCGTGCTTCCAGACCGCGCCGGAACGCGTCGACCGCCGCCGGGGTGGGGCGCTGGAAGTCCTCCTCCACGATCGGGTTGTAGGGGATCAGGTTCACGTGGCTCTGGAAGCCGCGCAGCAGCCGGGCCAGGGCCTCGGCGTGGCGGGGCTGATCATTCAGGCCCCCGAGCAGGATGTACTCGAAGCTGACGCGACGGCCGGTGATCGCCACGTAGTGGCGGCAATCCTCGAGCAGGTCCTCGATCGGATAGGCGGAGGCCGTGGGGATCAGCTGCTCCCGCAGGCGCTGGTCGGGGGCATGCAGGCTCACCGCCAGGGTGAACTGGGCCCGGCCGAGGCGCTCGAGGGCCAGCTCGGCCAGACGCGGCAGGGTGCGGGCGACACCCACCGTGCTCACGGTGATCTGCCGCTGGGCCATGCCCAGATCCGTGCAGAGGCAGTCGATCGCCGCGAGCACCGCCTCGCTGTTGAGCAGGGGCTCGCCCATGCCCATGAACACCACGTGGCTGGGACGCTCCTGCATCACCTCACGCACGCTCAGCACCTGATCGACGATCTCGTGCACCGCCAGCGAGCGCTGCAGTCCGCCCTTGCCGGTGGCGCAGAACCGACAGGCCATCGGGCAGCCCACCTGGGAACTCACACACACCGTGAGCCGGCCCTCGGCCGGGATGCCCACGGTTTCGATGCTGAGGCCATCCGGGGTGCCGAGCAGCAGCTTGGTGGTGCCATCGCGGGCGACGCTGCGGTGCAGCTCGCGCGAACGGCCGATCCAATCGGCGGCGCCGGTCGGGGGCGACGCCTCCAGCGCCTCGCGGAACGCCTTCGGCAACACGCTCACATCCGCCAGGCGGCGCACGCCCTTGGCGTAGAGCCAATCGTGCAGCTGACGGCCGCGGAAAGCAGCCTGGCCATGGGCCACGGCCCACTGCTCGAGGGCCTCGCGACCCAGGCCGAGCAGCGGACGGTCCTCAGCAACGACCGCCGCCGGGGCTGCCATCAGGGCCAGACCAGCAGGCCATGACCGAGCTGGATCTCCACCGCCAACAGGGCGATGAAGCCGAGCATCGCCACGCGGCCGTTCAGCCGCTCGGTGTGGGTGTGGAAGCCCCAGCGGGGCAGCCGGCGCTGGGGGACGAGCGGGGTCTGGATCATGGCGCGGTTGCGATGGATCTCATGCTGGCGGGTGGGCTCACTCGTCGGTGAGCAGCCCCTCCTCCTGCAGACCCTCGAGGGCGGCGGGATCGGCAATCAGCTCCTCCTCCAGCCCTTCCTCCACCGTGGGGCGGGTGAAGGCCGCCATGGTGCTGGCCGAAGCCTCGATGCCGTGGCGGCTGCGGGTGGCCTCCAGATCCGCATCGGAGGGGTCGTCGAGCACGGCACCGGCCTCGCTGACGGCGGGGGCCGCCGGCATCTCCACCGTGTAGTCGGGGCGGAGGTTCTGCATGCGGCGGTAGCCGGAAGGATCCTCATCGAGGATGTCCGGATGGGGACCCGCCTCGGCGCGCAGCTCCTCCTCGAAGCCGCTGAAGCCCGTACCCGCCGGGATCAGGCGGCCGATGATCACGTTCTCCTTGAGGCCGCGCAGCCAGTCGCTCTTGCCCTCGATGGCGGCTTCGGTGAGCACGCGGGTGGTCTCCTGGAAGGAAGCCGCCGAGATGAAGCTGTCGGTGTTGAGCGAGGCCTTGGTGATCCCCAGCAGCACCGGCGTGAACTCGGCGGGGGCACCGCCGGTGATCGCCATGGCGCTGTTCACCTGCTCCACCTGAC
>JBEGQE010000114.1:0-2778 GCA_041181145.1 Cyanobacteriota bacterium | reverse complement strand
GAGGCCCTGTTCGAGCAGCTGGTGCAGGGCTGGCAACAGCTGCTTGGCGAGCTGCTGGCCAGCGACTGGCCTCCCCGTGCCCCCGGGGTCTGAAAGTCCCGCCAGCGCTTGCCCTGGATGGGGGAATGGCGCGGATCCACAACTGAACCGGCAGGAGCTGGTTACAGTCGCCGGAACGCGTCGAATGTCTGGAGCCATGGCCACCCTGGAAGCCACCGCCGCCACCGCGTCCTCGTCCGAGGCCGCTGCTCAGGATGCCGGCCTGCCCGACTTCACCAGCGACACCTACAAGGACGCCTACAGCCGCATCAACGCGATCGTGATCGAGGGCGAGCAGGAAGCCCACGACAACTACATCGCCATCGGCACCCTGATTCCTGAGCAGGCCGAGGAGCTCACCAAGCTGGCGCGCATGGAGCTGAAGCACATGAAGGGCTTCACGGCCTGCGCCAACAACCTGGGCGTGACGGCGGACATGCCGTTCGCCAAGGAGTTCTTCGCGCCGCTGCACAACAGCTTCCAGAAGGCCCTGGCCGAAGGCAAGGTGACCACCTGCCTGCTGATCCAGGCGATCCTGATCGAGGCCTTCGCCATCTCGGCTTACCACATCTACATTCCGGTGGCCGATCCCTTCGCCCGCAAGATCACCGAGGGCGTGGTGAAGGACGAGTACACCCATCTCAACTACGGCCAGGAGTGGCTCAAGGCCAACCTCGCCAACGTGCGCGAGGAACTCGAGCAGGCCAACCGCGAGAACCTCCCCCTGGTGCGCACCATGCTCGATCAGGTGGCCGGTGATGCCGCCGTGCTGCAGATGGACAAGGAAGATCTGATGGCCGACTTCCTGAGCTCCTACCAGGAGGCTCTGCTGGAAATCGGGTTCACCGGTCGGGAAATCGCCAAGCTGGCCGCCGCCGCCCTCGTGGGCTGAGGCTGTAGCGTCCGTCACATCCTCGCCGCGCCTGCATGTTCGGCCTGATCGGACACTCCACCAGCTTTGAGGACGCGCGCATCAAGGCGCGCGAACTCGGCTACGACGAGTACGCCGATGGCGATCTCGACATGTGGTGCGCCGCCCCGCCACAGCTGGTGGAGCGCGTCACGGTGACCAGCCGCACCGGCAAGCAGATCCAGGGCGCCTACATCGATTCGGTGTTCGTGCCCGAGATGCTGCGGCGCTTCAAGACCGCCAAGCGCAAGGTGCTCAAGGCGATGGAGCTCGCCCAGAAGAGCGACATCACCATCACCGCCCTGGGGGGCTTCACCTCGATCATTTTCGAGGACATGAACCTGCTCAAGGAGGAGCGGGTCAGCGCCGTGCAGCTCGACTGGCAGCGCTTCACCACCGGCAACACCCATACCGCCTGGGTGATCTGCCAGCAGGTGGAAACCAATGCCCCGGCCCTGGGCATCGACCTGGCCAGCGCCAAGGTGGCCGTGGTGGGTGCCAGCGGCGATATCGGCAGCGCCGTCTGCCGCTGGCTGCAGCGCCGCGGCGTGGGCGAACTGCTGCTGGTGGCCCGCCGCCCCCAGCCGCTGATCGAACTGCAGGAGAGCCTCGGTGAGGGACGGATCCTCAACCTGGAGGACGCTCTGCCCGAGGCCGATGTGGTGGTGTGGGTGGCCAGCCTGCCCCAAAGCCTGCAGATTGATACGGCCAGCCTGAAGAAGCCCTGTCTGATGATCGATGGCGGCTACCCCAAGAACCTCGACAGCAAGGCCGCAGCGGAGGGCGTGCACGTGCTCAAGGGCGGCATCGTGGAGTTCTGGCAGGACATCGGCTGGCAGATGATGGAGGTGGCCGAAATGGCACGCCCCCAGCGCCAGATGTTCGCCTGTTTCGCCGAAGCGATGCTGCTCGACTTCGAGGAGATCCACACCAACTTCAGCTGGGGCCGCAACAACATCAGCCTCGAAGCCATGGATCGCATCGGTGAGGCCTCGCTGCGCCATGGCTTCCGGGCCCTGGCCCTCAGCGATCAGCACACCAGCGCCGAAGCCACCGCCCTGGCCACGGCCTGAGGCCAGTCCTGTCGTCCCCGCCCCACACGCCCATGGCCCGCCGCCCCCTGCTCGATTTCGAGAAGCCCCTGGTGGAGCTCGAGGAGCAGATCGAGCAGATCCGCCAGCTGGCCAAGGATTCTGAAGTGGATGTCAGCCAGCAGCTACTGCAGCTGGAAACCCTGGCGGCGCGGCGGCGTGAGGAGATCTTCAGCCACCTCACCCCGGCCCAGAAGATCCAGGTGGCCCGCCACCCGCAACGGCCCAGCACCCTGGACTACATCCAGGTGATCACCGACGAGTTCATTGAGCTCCACGGCGATCGCCGCGGCAGCGACGACCAGGCCCTGGTGGGCGGCGTGGGGCGCATCGGTGAGCAGGGCGTGGTGCTGCTGGGCCACCAGAAGGGGCGCGACACCAAGGAGAACGTGGCCCGCAACTTCGGCATGGCCTCGCCGGGCGGCTACCGCAAGGCGATGCGCCTGATGGAGCATGCCGACCGCTTCCGCCTGCCGATCCTCAGCTTCATCGACACCCCTGGCGCCTACGCCGGCCTGCTGGCGGAGGAACAGGGCCAGGGCGAGGCGATCGCCGTGAACCTGCGCGAGATGTTCCGCCTGCGGGTGCCGATCATCGCCACCGTGATCGGCGAGGGTGGCTCCGGCGGCGCCCTCGGCATCGGCGTGGCCGATCGCCTGCTGATGTTCCAGCACAGCGTCTACACCGTGGCCAGCCCCGAGGCCTGCGCCTCGATCCTCTGGCGCGATGCCGGCAAGG
>JBEGQE010000113.1:0-4969 GCA_041181145.1 Cyanobacteriota bacterium | reverse complement strand
CAGCAGGTGGATGAGGACTTCATCCAGGCCCTGGAGGTGGGCATGCCCCCCACCGGCGGCCTGGGCATCGGCATCGACCGGCTGGTGATGCTGCTCACCGACAGCCCCTCGATCCGCGATGTGATCGCCTTCCCGCTGCTGCGTCCTGAGGCCCGGCCTGAGGCCTGAACCCACGCAATGGGATAATTGACCGTAGTCGGTAATCTGCCCCAGCCGGGGCCTGCGATTCCATGAGTGGCGAGCGCGTCGGTTTCCGCTTCAAACACGCGGATGCGGTGGTGAAGCGCAATCCCCAGGGTCGTTCGCGCCGTGGCTGGGTGATGGAGCCCGTGGAGCAGACCACCAGTCGCGGCACCAAGATGCCCGCTTACCGCATCCGCTGGCGCGACAGTGAACGCCCGGAGATCGTGCTGCAGCACATGCTGATCGCCGATCCCGATCCCACCCCGCCGCCCGAAGGCGTCAGCCTGGTCCCCCCCGCTCCCAAGGGCTGAGTCAGGACGACCAGCCCCTGAGGCGATACAGCAGCAGCCCGAGGTGCTCCTTCAGGGCCACGCTGCTCAGGTACAGCGCTTCGGCATCGGGCAGCAGATCCTTCACCGCGCTGCCGGCCGTCGGCCTGCCGAACTGGGCCCGGCCCGGCAGCTGGTAGTCGCAGGCCACCGGGATCACCACCAGACCACTGCCTTGGCGGAACGTGGCCAGGGAGCGCGGCATGTGGAAGGCGCTGGTCACCAGCAGCACCCGACGCCAGCCTCGCTGCCGCCCCAGGGCACCGATGTCGCGCGCCTCCTCGGCGGTGGTGCGTGAACCGGGATTGAGCAGGATCCGTTCGGCCGGCAGCCCCAGCTCCACCGCCAGATCCCGCGCCCAGTAGGCCTCCGGCGCCGCCGGGTCGCCGCTGGTGAAGCTCACCCGCCCGCCGCTGGCCACCAGCAGCGGTGCCTTGTTCCGGCGCAACAGGCGCAGCCCGGTGAGCAGGCGATCGCCCCCCTCGGCCACCTCCACCCCCCGCCGCGGGGCCAGGGCCGGCCGCAGCCCGCCCCCCAGCACCACCACCGCATCGGCCTTCGGGATCACGGTCGGCGTCAGCGCCGCCGCCCGTTCCTCCAACCCCCAGAGCAGCTGCCGGCTGGTGAACGGCATCGCGAACCACCACAGCAGCCCCAGGCCGGCGCCGCCCAGCGCCAGGCCCAGCCGCCGCCGGCACCGGGCCGTCGCCCCCAGTCCGGCCAGTTGCAGCAGCAGTCCCAGGCCCAGCGGGTAGACGAACAGCGGCAGCAGTTTGGACAGCAGGAATCCCATGGCGGCTCAGCGGCCCTGCTGGCGCCGCAGCTGCTCCAGCTCCTGGTCCGCCTCGAAGCGCGCCCAGGCCTGATCGAGATCCAGCCCCGAGGGCTGCTGCGCCGTGGCCTGAGGGGCCGGTTGCGCTGCGGCTGGCGGCGGTGGGGGGGCGCCCGGCTGCGGATCGAGTTCGGCAAAGGCCTCCCCCAGGGCCACCAGCAGCTGCCAGCGCTGGCGGCCCTGCTCCATCAGGGCGGCGCGGTGGGCTTCCGCCTTCGCGGCCAGCTCCTCGGCGCCGGCCTGGCGGGCCCGGCCCACCCGCTGTTGCCAGCGGTTGATCTCGGCCGCCAGCTCCAGCAGTTCGGCCCGCAGGCCCTCGGCCTGCTGCTGCAGGGCCAGGCGCCGCTCGCGCCGTTGCCGGTCCCGGTCCTGCTGCTCCTGCTCCTGCAGCAGCGCCTCCTGGGCGGGGTTGGCGCGCAGGAACGCCTCCAATTGCTGTTCGAGCCGGGCCTCCAGCTGATCGAACCAGGAGCTGCTGCCGGTCATGGCGCCTGCTCAGGGGCGCGGGTGATCAGCGGCGCCTCGATCTCCTCCTGCAGGGGTGTGATCGCGGCCTCGCGGGAGCGCAGCAGCAGCTGGGTGAGCCGGGCGATGCCGCCATCGCCGAGGTTCTGCTGCGTCAGCGATTCGAAGGCACCGGCGTAGAGCTCCTCCAGCTGCGTGATCAGACCCTCGCGCAGCTCGCGCACGGCCCGGCGCTGCTCGTCTCTGGACATGGCGGTTTCGGCGGCGGCTCAGGGCCCTGAGTCTGCCTGCACCAGCAGGTGCAGGCTGAGGTCGCCGGCGGGATCGCTCCAGCGTCGGGCACCGCGCCAGCCGGCCGCCGCCGCCAGGGCCAGGAAGGCCTCGGGGCTGTACTTGGCGCTGGTTTCGGTGATCAGCGCTTCGCTCGCCTCGAAGGCCCAGTGCTGGCCGGCCGCCTGCACCGTCTGCGGCCGCAGGCTCACCAGGGCCATCTCGATCCGGCTGGCCTCCGCCTGCCAGCGGGCCCGGTAGCGGAAGGCCTGCAGATCGAAATCGGCACCCAGGTCCCGGTTCAGCCGCGCCAGCAGGTTCAGGGCAAAGGCGGCCGACACACCGGCGGCATCGTTGTAGGCGGCCTCCAGCCGGTCCACGGCCTTGGGCTGGTCGATGCCGATCAGCAGCTTGCCGCCCGGGCCGAGCAGCTGGCGGAACTGGCGCAGCAGCTGCTGCGCCTCGACCGGCTCGAAGTTGCCAAGGGAGCTGCCGGGGTAGAAGCCCAGGTGGGCAGTGCCGCTGAGCAGGGGGTGCGGCGGCAGCTGCTCCAGCTGGCTGTAGTCGCAGCAGATGCCCAGCATCGGCACCCGGGGGTGGCGGCCCTGCAGCTGGCCGCAGGCCTGCCGCAGGTGTTCGGCGCTGATGTCGAGGGCCACATAGGCCGGCCGATGGCCCGCGGCGGCCTGGGCGGTGAGCAGCGGACTCACCTTGCGGGCGCTGCCCGCTCCGAACTCCACCAGGGTGCCGGGGCCCAGGGCCGCGGCGATCGCCGGCGCCTCGCGCTCCAGCAGTGCCGTTTCGGTGGCGGTGAGCGTGTACTCGGGCTGCTCGCAGATCCGATCGAACAGGCGCGAGCCCTCGGCGTCGTACAGAAACCAGGCCGGCAGCTGCCGCGGGCGGCGGCTCAGCCCTTCGATCACCAGCCGCCGCACATCGGCCGGGGCGGGGTGCAGATCCAGCAGCTCACACATCGCGTGCCAGCCGCAGGCCCGCCGCCATCCAGCGGCCCGCCGGTGGATAGAAGTTCCGGTAGGTGAGCCGTGCGTGGCCGGCCGGGGTGAGGAAGCAGCTGCCGCGCAGCACGAACTGGGAGGTCATGAACTTGCCGTTGTATTCCCCCACGGCCCCCGCCGCCGGCGCAAAGCCCGGGTAGGGGCGGTAGGGGCTGGAGGTCCACTGCCACAGTCCGCCGTAGGCCTGGGGCAGCCCGGCCGCGGCGGCCAGCTCCCATTCGGCCTCGCTCGGCAGCCGCGCCCCGGCCCAGCGGGCATAGGCATCGGCCTCGAACCAGCTGAGGTGCCGCACCGGTGCCTCCGCCCGCCGCGGCAGCAGCCCCGCCAGGCAGAACTCCGCTTCACCCCGCCAGTAGCGCGGTGCTGTCCAGCCCCGCTGCTGCACCTCCGCCCAGCCCTCGCTCATCCACAGCTCCGGCCGCCGGTAGCCGCCATCGGCGATGAAGGCGGCGACGTCGCCGTTGCTCACCAGCTGGCTGGCGATGGCGCAGGGCTCCAGCCAGAGGCGGTGGCGGGGCGCCTCGTTGTCGAAATGGAAGCCGCCGGGCGAAGGGCCGGGGCCGGTGTCCCCCCCTGGGTGGCCGATCTCCACCAACCCTCCCGCAACCGGGAGCCAGCTCGGGCTGGCCGGGGCCGCCTCGGCTGCCGCCGCGCCGTAGTCCCCCTCCGGATCGATGGCGCCGCCCAGCGGGTAGGCCACCGGCTCCAGCGGGTTGCGGCTGAAGCCGTCGAGCAGGTCCATCAGCAGCAGCTCCTGGTGCTGCTGCTCGTGCTGCAGGCCCAGCTCCACCAGGGCCAGCCGGGCGGCGACCTCCGGCTGCTCGGCCCGGGGCTCCAGCGCCGCCACCACCGCCTCGAGGGCCTCGGTCACCCGCCGGCGCCAGGCCAGCACCTCGGCGATCGGTGGGCGGGTGAGCAGCCCCCGCTGCGGCCGCGGCTGGCGCGGCCCCACCGCCTCGTAGTAGCTGTTGAACAGGTAGCGCCAGCGCCGGTCCGGCAGGTCTCCCCCCAGCAGGAACTCCTCGAAGAACCAGCTGGTGTGGCCCAGGTGCCATTTGGCGGGGCTGGCGTCGGCCATGCCCTGCAGGCAGAGGTCCTCCGGTTCCAGGCCGGCGATCAGGGCCTCGCTGCGCTCGCGGATCCGCCGCAGCCGGGGCAGCAGGGCGGCGGCGGGCGGAAGCGCCATCAGGGCGGTGTGGCTGGCCAGACCCTAGGGCTCTGGAGCCAACTCTTCAGCGCCCCTACGATCCGCACCAGCAGAAGCCCGGCGCCCGCCCACCCCCACGCATGGTTGCCAGCACTCCGGCCCGCTCCACCGGCATCACCGCAGGCTTCGTGGGGGCCGTGGGCCACACGCCGCTGATCCGCCTCAACGCCCTCAGTGCGCTCACCGGCTGCGAGATCCTCGGCAAGGCCGAATTCATGAACCCCGGCGGCTCGGTCAAGGACCGTGCGGCCCTGGGGATCCTGCTGGAGGCCGAGGAGCAGGGCCTGCTTCGGCCTGGCGGCACGGTGGTGGAGGGCACGGCCGGCAACACCGGCATCGGCCTCACCCACCTCTGCAATGCCCGCGGCTACAGGGCGCTGATCGTGATTCCCGACACCCAGTCGGCCGAGAAGATCGGCCTGCTGCGCAGCCTTGGCGCCGAGGTGCGCACGGTGCCGGCGGTGCCCTACCGCGACCCCAACAACTACGTGCGCCTCTCCGGCCGCATCGCCGAGGAAACCCCCGGTGCGGTGTGGGCCAATCAGTTCGACAACCTGGCCAACCGCCGCGCCCACTACAACTCCACCGGCCCCGAGATCTGGCAGCAGACCGGCGGCCGCGTTGATGCCTGGGTGGCGGCCACCGGCACCGGCGGCACCTACGCCGG
>JBEGQE010000112.1:0-4412 GCA_041181145.1 Cyanobacteriota bacterium | reverse complement strand
GAGGGGTAGCTGTCGATCGGCTGCACGGTGCGGCCGGCGAACAGGCTGGGGAACATGCGCTTCATCACGCGCCGGTTCTCGAGGAAGTAGGCCACCCCTGAGGGGCAGCGCAGGTTGTCCTCCAGCACCCGCCAGGTGCCCTGGCCGTCGCGGATCAGATCGAGGCCGGAGATCTGGCACCACCTGCCCAGGGGTGGGAGGAAGCCCTGCATCTGGGGCCGCCAGCCCTGGGAGCTTTCCACGTCTTCGCGGGGGATCACCCCATCCCGCAGGATCCGCTGCTCCCCGTACACATCCGCCAGGAACAGATCAATGGCCTCCAGCCGCTGAATCAGGCCCCGCTCCAGGCGCTGCCAATCGGCGTGGTCGATCAGGCGGGGCAGGGGGTCGAAGGGGAGGATCCGCTCGCCGCCGCGGTTGCCGGAATCGTTGAGCCGAAAGGTGGCCCCCAGGCGCTTGAGCAGCATGCCGGCGGCGGCATGGTTGCGGTTGAGCTCCTCAAGCCCCAGGGCCCCCAGGGAGGAGAGCAGCGGTTGCAGGGCCCGGCGCGGTTGCTCGCTGCCGCTGAAATATTCGTCGTACCCCTTGCTGGGGCGGTACTCGGTGAACATCGCCGACCTGCGGTGGCGCGATCATGCAGAGCGGCCTGGGCCCTCCGGGTGCCTGTTGTTACCGAACTAGAGCAGGAAATAGCGCTGGGCCATGGGCAGCACCGTCGCCGGTTCGCAGGTGAGCAGCTCCCCGTTGGCGAACACCTCATAGGTCTGCGGATCCACCTCCACCCGGGGCAGGGCGGTGTTGTTTTTCATGGCGGCCTTGCCGATGCCGCCGCGGGTGTTGAGCACGGGCACGCAGGTGCGGCTGAGGCCGAGCTGGCGGGGGATGTCGCACTCCAGGGCGGCCTGGCTCACGAAGGTGAGGCAGCTGGGGGCCAGGGCCTTGCCGAAGCTGGCAAACATCGGCCGGCCGTGCACGGGGCCGGGGGTGGGGATGGAGGCGTTGGCATCGCCCATCTGGGCCCACACGATGGAGCCCCCCTTGAGCACCAGCTCCGGTTTCACCCCGAAGAACCCCGGCTTCCACAGCACCAGGTCCGCCAGCTTGCCCACCTCCACCGAGCCCACCTGGTGGTCGATGCCGTGGGCGATGGCCGGGTTGATGGTGGTCTTGGCGATGTAGCGCTTGAGGCGGGTGTTGTCGTTGCGCGCGCTGTCTTCGGGCAGGGCGCCGCGCTGCACCTTCATCTTGTGGGCGGTTTGGAAGGTGCGGGTGATCACTTCCCCCACACGGCCCATGGCCTGGGAGTCGCTGGCGATGATCGAGAAGGCGCCGATGTCGTGAAGGATGTCTTCGGCGGCGATCGTTTCGCGGCGGATGCGCGATTCGGCGAAGGCCACATCTTCCGGAATGCGCGGATCGAGGTGGTGGCACACCATCAGCATGTCGAGGTGCTCCTCGAGCGTGTTGCGGGTGTAGGGCCGGGTGGGGTTGGTGCTGCTGGGCAGCACGTTGGCTTCACCGCAGATCTTGATGATGTCCGGCGCATGGCCGCCGCCGGCCCCTTCGGTGTGGAAGGTGTGGATGGTGCGGCCGCCGATGGCGCGGATCGTGTCCTCCACGAAGCCCGCTTCGTTGAGGGTGTCGCTGTGGATGCACACCTGCACATCGAAGCGGTCGGCCACCGTCAGGCAGCAGTCGATCGCCGCCGGGGTGGTGCCCCAGTCTTCGTGCAGCTTGAGGGCGCAGGCGCCGGCGCGGATCTGCTCCTCGATCGCCTCCGGCGTGGAGGCATTGCCCTTGCCGAAGAAGCCCAGGTTCACCGGCAGGCCTTCGGCGGCCTGCAGCATGCGCGCCAGGTGGAAGGGGCCGGGGGTGCAGGTGGTGGCATTGGTGCCGGTGGCCGGGCCGGTGCCGCCGCCCATCAGGGTGGTCACGCCTGAGGCCAGGGCCGTTTCGATCTGCTGGGGGCAGATGAAATGGATGTGGGTGTCGATCGAGCCGGCCGTGAGGATGTGTCCCTCACCGGCGATCGCCTCGGTGCCGGGGCCCACCACGATGGTCACGCCGGCCTGGGTGTCGGGGTTGCCGGCTTTGCCGATCGCGCAGATGCGGCCGTCGCGGATGCCGATGTCGGCCTTCACGATTCCCCACCAGTCGAGGATCAGGGCATTGGTGATCACCGTGTCCACGGCGCCGTCGGCGCGGGTGGTCTGGGCCTGACCCATGCCGTCGCGGATCACCTTGCCGCCGCCGAACTTCACCTCATCGCCGTAGACGGTGAAGTCCTGTTCCACCTCCAGGATCAGCTCGGTGTCTGCCAGGCGCAGCCGGTCACCGGTGGTGGGGCCGTAGGTCTCGGCGTAGGTGCGGCGGGAGATGCGGTAGGGCATGGGGCGCTGAGCTGCTGGAGCGGACGGGGGCTGGGCTTAATCGAGGGGGCCGTTCACCAGGCCGTTGAAGCCGAACACACGGCGGTCACCGGCGAAGGGCACCAGCTGCACCTCACGGCTGTCACCGGGCTCGAAGCGGATCGCGGTGCCGGCCGGAATGTCGAGCCGCAGGCCGCGGCAGCGCTCCCGCTCGAACTCCAGGGCGGCATTGGCTTCAAAGAAATGGAAGTGGGAGCCCACCTGTACGGGGCGATCCCCCGTGTTGGCCACCAGCACCGTGGTGACGGGGCGGCCGGCGTTGAGCTCCAGCTCGCCGGGTTCAGGCAGCAGTTCGCCGGGAATCAGGGGAGACATCGCGGGATCAGCGGATCGGGTCGTGCAGGGTCACGAGCTTGGTGCCATCAGGGAAGACCGCTTCGATCTGCACCTCCTGCACCAGTTCCGGCACACCCTCCATCACCTGCTCGCGGCTGAGCCAGGTGGTGCCCTCCTGCATCAGCTCGGCCACGGTTCGGCCGTCACGGGCACCCTCCAGCACCAGGAAGCTGAGCCAGGCCACCGCCTCGGGATGGTTGAGCCGCAGGCCGCGGTTCAGGCGCCGCTCCGCCAGCAGCGCGGCGGTCACGATCAGGAGCTTGTCCTTCTCCTGAGGGGTCAGATGCATGGCTGGGGGTGAATGGTGGAGCGGTGGGAGGCTGCCGCTTCACTCTGCCCAGCGGTTGCGGCGCTGTCTGGTTCATGGTGAACACTGAGTGGCTGCTCCTGGAACGGCCACACCCGCGGCAGTTCCGGGGCCGGCAGCTGCCGTTGCGCCCGGATCAGCTGCCACAGACGGGTGAACCAGAAGCGGGCCGCCTGGCTGGAGCCGCCGCGGTAGCGGGCTACCAGGCCCTGCTCCAAGGCGCCGCAGGCCATCTCCCCCGCCAGGCCCTGCCGGGCGGCGCGGGCCTGGGCCAGCAGTGCCGCCAGTGCGTCCGCCGCGAGCGGCTGGGGGGCGGCCCACACCAGCGAGCCGAACACCGCTTCGCCGTTGAGGCCATGCAGCCCCTGCAGCGCGGCACCGCCCAGCTCCAGGCGGTCCACCAGTTCCCAGCGGGGGCCGATCGCCGTGTGGCGGCGGATCTCCAGGGTGGAGCGCCAGCAGCCGCCCGCCAGGTCTTCGCCGGCGGCGGTGCGACCCAGCCGCACCACCTCCGCCGCCAGGAAGCTGGCGTCCTCGGCCAGATCCACCTGGGTGTGCTGTTCGTAGAGCCCATCGGCATAGAGCACCAGCTCCTGCGGCAGCCACTCCAGATCGCTGCCGGCCTCCAGCTGGAAACTCAGCTCCTGCTGCGCCCAGGCGCCGGTCGGATGGCGGCGGGAGCGGCCCACGCTGCCGTACACCTTCTGGGCCGCCACGCTGGTGAGCAGGGCCCGGCTGGCGGGGCCGAGCTGGGCCTCGATCCGTAGCTGATCACCACCCACCAGACCGCCGGCGGTGTGCAGTAGCGGCAGTTCGCAGTGGCCGCTCGCCTGGCGGAAGGCCCGCTGCAGCTTCAGCGGTGAGCTGGCACCGCCCTGGTGGTGGGTGAGGCCGCCGCGCTGCTCGAAGCGCAGGCTGGCGCGGCCCAGCCAGCCCTGGGGATCGGTGCTGGCGGGTGCTGGGGCGTGCATGGCGGCATGCTCCGCTGCGCTGGCGGCCACTTTGGTAGCGAAAGGCACAGAGTGGTGCTGCATCGCCCGCGAGGGTGCCCCCTGCCAGGGCCGAGACCATGCAGACGGAGCGCGCGATCCTGCTGGTGGAGCGGTTGGCCGCGGCGGCGGGACCTGCGCCGGCGGCCTGCCTGCTGCTGCCGCTGGCGGCGGATCAGCGCACCAGCCTGCGGGGCCATCGCCGCAGTCGCTGCGGCCGGGATCTGCTGCTGCAGTTGCCCCGTGGCGCGGCGCTGCGGCCGGGCGAGCTGCTGCGCAGCGAGGACGGTGCGGTGCTGGTGCAGGTGGAGGCGGCCCCCGAACCGGTGATGCAGGTGCGCAGCCTGGAGC
>JBEGQE010000111.1:0-3151 GCA_041181145.1 Cyanobacteriota bacterium | reverse complement strand
CGATGACGCCTGGATCGATGCGGCTCCCCCGGTGCGCGGCCCGTCCCGCACCAGTGCCGCCGCCCCGCGTCCGGTCGACTCCAGCGGTGCTGCCGGTCCGGACCCGAGCGATGACGACGGCCTGCGCCTGGAGCGCGAGCCCACCGCCCTGGAGCAGTTCGGCCGCGATCTCACCGCCGCCGCCCGCGCCGGCGAGCTCGATCCGGTGATCGGTCGCGACACCGAGATCCGTCGCCTGATCCAGGTGCTGTCGCGCCGCAGCAAGAACAACCCGGTGCTGATCGGAGAGCCCGGCGTGGGTAAAACGGCGATCGCCGAGCTGCTGGCCCAGCGCATCATGGCCGGGGAGGTGCCCGATGCATTGCGGGGCCAGCGGCTGATCGCCCTCGATCTGGGCGCCCTGATTGCCGGTGCCAAGTTCCGCGGCCAGTTCGAGGAGCGCCTGCGCAGCGTGCTCAAGGAGGTGCGGGAGGCCGAGGGCAGCAGCGGCGGCGTGATCCTGTTCCTCGATGAGCTGCACACCGTGGTGGGCAGCGAGCGCAGCGGCGATGCCGGCAGCATCCTCAAGCCGGCCCTGGCCCGCGGCGACCTGCGCTGCATCGGCGCCACCACGCCGGAGGAGTTCAGCCGCAGTGTGGAAAAGGATCCGGCCCTCAACCGCCGTTTCCAGCAGGTGCTGATCAAGGAGCCCGGCTTGGAGGAGAGCACCCTGATCCTGCGCGGCCTCAAGGAGCGCTACGAGCTGCACCACGGCGTGGCGATCACCGATGGCGCTGTGGTGGCCGCGGCGCGCCTGGCGGATCGCTACATCGCCGATCGCCGCCTGCCGGATTCGGCGATCGATCTGATCGATGAGGCCGCTGCCCAGCTGCGCATGGAGGTCACCTCCAAGCCGCGGGTGGTGGAGGAGGCCGAAGCGGAACTGCGCCGGGTGGAGCTGGCGCTGCTCTCGGCCGAGGCGGCACCCGAGAACGAGCGTGTGGCGCTGCAGCAGCAGCGCCGCCGCGCCAGCGACGCCCTGCAGGAGCTGCAGCAGCGCTGGCAGGGGGAGCGCGAGCAGCTGGCCGAGCTGCGCCAGCTCCTGGCCGACGACGAGAGCCTGCGGCTGCAGATCGCCGAGGCCGAGCGGGATGGCGACCTGGAGGAGGCCGCCCGCCTGCAGTACGACCAGCTGCACGGCGTGCAGCAGCGCCGCCAGGCCCTGGAGCAGGAGCTGCTGGCCGACCAGGCCAGTGGCCGCTCGCTGCTGCGGGAGCAGGTGGAGGAGGGCGACATCGCCGATGTGGTGGCCCGCTGGACCGGCATTCCCGTGCAGCGCCTGATGGCCGGGGAACGGCAGAAGCTGCTGGAACTCGAGCAGCGGCTGGCGGAGCGGGTGATCGGCCAGCGCGAACCGGTGGCGGCGGTGGCCGCGGCGATCCGCCGCGCCCGCGCCGGCATGAAGGATCCCCGCCGCCCGGTGGGCTCGTTCCTGTTCCTCGGCCCCACCGGCGTGGGCAAGACCGAGCTGGCCAAGGCCCTGGCGGCGGCCCTGTTCGATGAGGAGGAGGCGCTGGTGCGGCTCGACATGAGCGAGTTCATGGAGCGCAACGCCGTGGCGCGGCTGCTGGGGGCTCCCCCCGGCTATGTGGGCTACGAGGAAGGGGGGCAGCTCACGGAGGCGGTGCGGCGCCGGCCCTATGCGGTGTTGCTGCTCGATGAGGTGGAGAAGGCCCACCCCGATGTGTTCAACGTGCTGCTGCAGGTGCTCGACGACGGGCGCCTCACCGATTCCCAGGGCCGCACCGTGGATTTCCGCCACACCGTGGTGGTGATGACCAGCAACCTGGCCAGCCGCGCCATCCTCGATCGCGCCCGCCAGGAGGGCGAGACGGCCGAGCTGGATGCCGCCCTGGCCGAGGCGGTGGAGCGGGCCCTGGCCAGCCAGTTCCGGCCCGAGTTCCTCAACCGCATCGATGAGGTGATTCGCTTTCAGCCCCTCGGGCCGGCCGATCTGGAGCGGATCGTGCGCCTGCAGCTGGCCGAGCTGGCGGCGCTGCTGCGGGAGCAGGGCCTGGCCCTGGAGGTGGAGGAGCCGGTGCTGCCCTGGCTGGCGCGCCAGGGCTATGAGCCGGAGTATGGCGCCCGGCCGCTGCGGCGGCTGCTGCGGCGGCGCATCGAGAATCCCCTGGCCACCGAGCTGCTTGAGGAGCGCTTCAGCGCCGCCCGCGCCGTGCGGATCAGCCTGGCGGAGGCCGGCGACGGGCTGCTGTTTCAGCCGCTGCCCCAGGACGGCTGAGGCACATCCGGTAGGGTGGCTGTTTGCCGGTGCGTGCGGTGACCACGCCGCGCGGCCCGCTGCTTCACCCCTGTGGACCCCCAGACCGACCTGCCCTCCAGCCCTGAGCGTCCGTCCTCCGGCTCGCCGTCTGCCCCGGATGCCGTCACGGCCGCCGCGTCGGACGAGGCCGCGGCCGGCGTCCCTGCCGGCGGTGGTGGCCTCTTCGCCGACACCGTGGCGGAGCTGCGCAAGGTGGTCTGGCCGAGCCGCCAGCAGCTGTTCGGGGAATCGGTGGCCGTCATCCTGATGGTGACCCTCTCAGCCTTTGCGATCGCCGCCGTTGATCGCTTCTACAGCTGGGGCAACAGCCAGGTGTTCCGCTGAACCCCGCGCCGTTCTCCCCCCTCCTTCCCGATTTCCTTCGCCCTGACCTGTGTCCGACGTCGATCTGACCACTGACGCCTTCGCCGCTGCCGAGGCCGATGCCTCCGGCGCTGCCGACGGCAGCGAGGCCGTGCTCGATCTCGGCGCGGCGGCACCGGCCGAGGGCCGCGCTCCGATCGCCCGCTGGTACGCCGTCCAGGTGGCCTCCAGCTGCGAGAAGAAGGTCAAGGCCACCCTGGAGCAGCGTGCGGTCACCCTGGGCGTGGACAACCGCATCCTCGAGATCGAGATCCCGCAGACCCCGGCGGTGAAGATCAAGAAGGACGGCAACCGCACCAGCACCGAAGAGAAGGTGTTCCCCGGCTATGTGCTGGTGCGGATGGTGCTCGATGAGGACACGATGATGGCGGTGCGCAGCACCCCCAACGTGATCAACTTCGTGGGTGCCGAAGACCGCCGCGCCACCGGCAAGGCCCGCGGCCACATCAAGCCCCGCCCCCTCAGCCG
>JBEGQE010000110.1:0-14504 GCA_041181145.1 Cyanobacteriota bacterium | reverse complement strand
CGCTCGCTGCCGCTCACCGTGGCGGTCACCGTGCGGGCCTCCGCCGCCAGCTGCTGATCGAGGATCGCCTGCAGGTTGTCCGGCAGGGCCTCGCGGGTGAGCAGGAAGGTCTGCGCCGCCTGGAAGATGTTGGCCACCACCATGTAGAGCAGCACGCCGGCGGGCAGGGGGAAGAACAGGAACATGCCGGTGATCATCACGGGCGTGATCTTGTTGGCCGTGGCCTGCTGCGGGTTGGCGGGCATGCCCATGCCCGAGAGGATCTGGCTGACGAACAGGCTGGCGCCGAAGGCAGCCACCAGGATGGCGATGTCCCAGTTGACGGCGCCATCGGTGTAGAAGCCCACCTGGCCCAAGGCCTTGATGAACAGGAAGCCGCTGCGGGCCGCCAGGCCGGGGATCTTGGCTTCCACGGTCACATCGCCGGGGGCGATGGCGTGGATGGTGCCGTTCTGATCCACGCTCACCAGGCCTTCACCCTTGGTGACGCTCCAGGTGGGGGTGAAGCTGCTGCCGTTCTCCACGCCGCCGAGCACCGAGGCGAAGCTGGCGCCGTCCTTGGTGTGCAGGCTCACGGTTTCGGTGTCGCCCACGCCCAGCTTGGTGCCCTTCTCGAGGCTGGCGATCACCGGCACGTGGTTGGTGGCGGTGACGAAGATCGAGTGGCTGGGGCTGTTGAACGGCTTGGGCTCCACGGCGGCGATCTGCTCAGCCGGCAGCACCTTCAGGTTGAGGGTGTAGGGGACATCGGCGAACGGTGAGCCCCGCAGGGTGGCGAAGAGGGCGAACAGGATCGGCATCTGCACCAGCAGGGGCAGACAGCCCGAGAGCGGGCTGCCGAATTCCTTCATCAGCGACCCCAGCTCCTCCTGCTGCTTCTGGGGGTTGTTGGCGTACTTGGCCTTGATTTCAGCTTGGCGTTTCTGCATCACCGGCTGGGCGATGCGCATGCGGCGGGCGCTGCGGATCGAGCCGGCGCTCAGGGGGAAGAGGGCCAGGCGGATCACCACGGTGAGGGCGATGATCGCCAGGCCGTAGCTCGGCACCAATCCGTAGAAGAAGTCGAGGATCGGCAGCAGCAGGTTGTCGGAGATGTAGCCGATCACGGCGTGGTGGCGTCGGGGGTGGGGGTTGGTGGAGCCAGTGTGTCAGGCGGGGCGGCTCAGGCGGCGGCGCTGCCACCGAACCCTGGCTTGGGAGCTCCGCCGGAGCCCTTGCCGGCGGGGCTGGCGGCCATGCGCTCGCGGATGTAGGCCTCCGCGTCCTTGTAGTTCGGCACGGCGCGCATCTCGAGCTTCATGCCATCGGTGAGCACCAGCACCATGTCGCCCCAGAAGCCCAGGCCTCGGGGGGCGGAGCGCACCTCGCGGATCTGGCTGTACACCACCTGGGTGCGGTCGCGGCCCAGCCAGCCGCCGCTCACTTCGACGCGGCGGCTGGTGATGCGGAAGCGCAGCCACAGGGCGCGCACCAGGGCGGCCACGGCAAAGGGAATGCCGATCAGGGTGAGGCCGAACAGCAGGTTGGTGATCAGGTCTCCCTTGGCCGGTCCCCCGGCGTAGAACACCTCCTCATGGATCGAGGCGCCGGGGGCCACCGGGGGCGTGAGGGGTTGCGGCTCAGCACTCATGGGGTCAGCCCTGCCTTGGCGAGGAGATCGGAACATTCTCCCAGCAGGGCCTCGGGCTCCGCTTCGGCACTGCCGGGTTTGAGGGAGATCAACAGCCAGCGGCCGGCGCCCCGGTCGCCTTGGCGGCGCAGCTGCTGCTGCAGGTGGCCGTGCAGCAGACGCCGCAGGCGGTTGCGTTGCACGGCCCGCTTGTGCACCTTGCTGCTCACCACCACGGCCACCCGGCCGCTGCCGGGGTCATGGTCGCGGCGGTCGGGTTTGAGCAGCTCCGGTTCGGCCGGCAGGCTGCGCAGCACCATCCAGGTGCCGTGCTGCCGCCGTCCCTTCTGGTAGAGGCGGTCGAACACAAAACGCCCCCGCAACCTCTGATCCCGGGGAAGCACCATGGGAACGGAGAGCGGGGGCGAGTGGTGTGGGGCCCGCGGGCCCAGGGGGCCGTGCCGGACCGTGGCAATGGCGTCAGACGGCCAGGCGGGCGCGGCCGCGCTTGCGGCGGGTGCGGATCACGCGGCGGCCGGTGTGGCTGCGCATCCGCACGCGGAAGCCGGACACCCGCTTGCGCTTACGGCTGGTTCCTTCAAGGGTGCGCTTGGTCATGGCTCCGGCTCGGCTGCGCCTTCAACGTCGATCGCCCAACCTACCAGCTGGGCGGAGGGGATTCGGGGTTGGGGTGCCCCGATCAGTTGCTGGGTGGATCGATCTGGATCAGCCAGCTGCCCAGGTAGCCGGAGATCGGCACGTCGCCGGGGGCCTGCGCCAGGGCGTTGAACTGATACATGCCGGCGTTGAAGGGGTTGAAGAGGTTCAGATACACGCCGATCGTCTTGCCCACCGGCACCGGCGTGTCGGGGAAGATCTCGATCGCCGTGCCGTCCTTGCTCACCTCCACCACGGCCGGAATCGGTTTCTCGCAACGGGTGCGGGCCAGCATGCCGCCTTCCTTCATGTAGCAGAGCTGCACGTTCTTGGGCTGAATGTCCACATCGAAGCTCTTGGGAATGCCCACGGTGAGCTTGAGGATGGCCGTCTTGCGGTCCTTCGGTTTGAGGATCAGGTAGTACTCCGAGCGCTTCAGCCGAGCCGTCTCGGTCATGAAGAAGTAGAGCTTGCGGTAGTCCTTGCTGTTGTCCCAGCGGAACTCCACCAGGCCCGGTGTGCCCTGGGCGCGGGCGGCCGGGGGCGCGGTGATGGGGGCCAGGGCGGCGCCGATGCCGGCCAGGCCCAGGGCGGCGGCCACGGCGGTGCCGGCGGCAGCGGTGCGGTTGAAAGACATGGGCTGTGGTGAGGAGCGGCGGCCGGAGTGGCGATCGCCTGGGGGAATTCTCGGCAGGCCGGCTGGCGCCCCTGGGGTTCGGTGGGCGGCCGGGCAGCTGGCAGTTGTGACCAGGTGCGACTCAGTCTGCGGGATCGGCCAGGTCGGGCCGCAGGCGCGCCGCCTCGCGCAGGTAGGCGTGGCGCACCGGCTGGTCGCCACCGAGCCAGGCGTGGGCCAGCAGGCGGATGCAGCGCGGCAGGTCGCCGGCGACGGCCATCTGCTGGCAGTCGAGCAGGGCAACACCGTCCCAGCCGGGGCGGCGGCGGGCGATGGCGGCGGGGAAGCAGGCGTCGAGGTCGGCCGTCACCGAGAAGGTGACCGACAGCAGTTGCGGGCCTTCGAGCCGGTTGCGCTGCACCAGGGCATCGAGCAGCTCCGCCACGGCATCGGCGATCGCCTCGCTGGTGTTGGCGGTGGCGGTGGTGGCCCCGCGCAGGGCCCGCAGCTGGGGAGCGGCACTCATGGGCGATGCAGCCACAGGGGTTGGCCGCTCCAGGCCAGTTCGAGGCTGAGGGCCTCGACCAATCGGCCCAGCAGCGAGCGGCCGGGGATCAGGCCGGCGATGCGCTTGCCGGGTTTGCCGAAGGTGATCGGCCGGGTCTTCTCCAGGTCGAGATCGGCCAGCTCGCAGGCCAGGCGCCGCGCTGTCTCCTCGTCGCCGAGGGCGTCCACGAGCCCCAGCTCGCGGGCCTGGGCGCCGCTGAACACCCGCCCGTCGGCGAAGGCGCGCACCGCCTCCTCACTCAGGCCGCGGCCCTCGGCCACCGCCGCCACGAACTGGCCGTAGCTGGAATCGATCAGGCTCTGCAGCAGCTCCCGTTCGGCCGCGCTGAGGGCGCGATCGGGGGAGAGGATGTCCTTGTAGAGCCCGCTCTTGACCGTCTCGAACTGGATGCCGATGCGCTCCAGCAGGCGGGAGAGGTTGTTGCCGCGCAGGATCACGCCGATCGAGCCGGTGATGCTGCCGGGGTTGGCCACGATCTTCTCGGCGGCCACGCCCACATACACCCCTCCGGAGGCCGAGATGTTGCCGAAGCTGGCCACCACCCGGCAGCCCCGCTGCCGCAGGCGGCCGATGGCGGCATGGATCTCCTGGCTGTCCCCCACCGTGCCGCCGGGGCTGTCGATGCGCAGCAGCAGGGCGGGGAACTCGCGCTGTTCCACCTCGCGCAGGGCCTTGAGCACACGCTCGCGGGTGGCGCCGGCGATCGGCCCTTCGATGGCGATGCGCGCCAGCTTGCGGCGGGACTTGCGGCGCCAGGGCCAGGCCATGGAAGCGGTGTGCAGTGGCTGGATCTTAAAAAGGGGGCTCAAGCCGGCTTGAACCATGCCCTGGCGCTGGCTGTTGATGCTGCTGCCCTTTGCCCTCTGGGGCACGGCGATGGCCGCGATGAAACCCCTGCTGGATGGTGCCGGTCCGCTGACGCTGGCCTGGTTGCGCCTGCTGCCGGCCGGGCTGGTGCTGTTGCTGGCGGCGCGCCTGTGGCGCGGCACGGTGGCGGTGGATCGCCGCGACTGGCTCTGGTTGCTGCTGTTCGCCCTGGTGGACGGCGCCCTGTTCCAGGGGCTGCTGGCCCGCGGCCTGGGCGGCACCGGCGCCGGCCTGGGTTCGGTGCTGATCGATTCGCAGCCGCTGGCGGTGGCGCTGCTGGCCCGCAGCCTGTTCGGCGATGCCATCAATCCGGTGGGCTGGTTCGGTCTGCTGGTGGGTCTGCTCGGCATCCTCTGCCTGGGCTTGCCGGCGCCGCTGCTGCGCCATTGGTGGCTGATGGGGCCGGCGGCCCTGGGGGAGCACCCCTGGAGCCACGGTGAGCTGTGGATGCTCGGCGCCGCCATGGCGATGGCGCTGGGCACCGTGATCAGCCGCTACGCCTGCCGCCACAGCGATCCGCTGGCGGTGACCGGCTGGCACATGGTGCTGGGGGGGCTGCCGCTGCTGCTGGGCTCGGCGCTCACGCCGCAGGGCGCCTGGCCCAGCTGGGGCCCCCTCGGCTGGGTGCTGATGGCCTATGCGGCGCTGCTGGGCAGCGCCCTGGCCTATGGCCTGTTCTTCTGGTTCGCCAGCCAAGGGGATCTCACCAGCTTCACCTCGCTCACCTTCCTCACGCCGGTGTTCGCCCTGCTCTGCGGTGTGGCGTTGCTGGGGGAGGGGCTGCAGCCGCTGCAGTGGGTCGGGGCGGCTTTGGCCCTGGTCAGCGTGCTGCTGATCAACCGCCGCGCCGAGCTGTGGCAGCCCAGCGCAGCGGTGGATCCGGCTGAGGTGCTGCCATGAAGCTGCTGGTGGTGGCCACGCCGCTGGGACCGCTCGGCAGCGGCCGCGGCGGCGGCGTGGAGCTCACCCTCGCCAGCCTGGTGGCCGGGCTGCTGGGCCGCGGCCACACGCTCACGGTGCTGGCGGCCGAGGGATCCGAGCTGCCGGTTGCCTGCCGCGGCGCCGAACTGTGGACCTGCAGCGGCACCCCCCAGGCCAGTGCCCAGCACCAGCACCGCCAGGCGCCGATCACCCTGGCGGCCGACGGGCTGCTGCCCCGCTTCTGGCGGCGGGTGCTGGCTGAGGGGCCAGGGGCGGGCTTCGATGCGGTGCTCAACCTCGCCTACGACTGGCTGCCGTTCTGGCTCACCCCCACGGCGCCGCTGCCCCTGTTTCACCTGGTGAGCATGGGCTCGGTGAGCGAGGCGATGGATGCGGTGATCGCTGAGGTGGCGGCCTGGGATCAGCGGCGCCTGGCCTTTCACAGCCGTGCCCAGGCCGCCGATTTCAGCCTGTCCCAGGTGCCGGTGGTGGTGGGCAATGGCTTTGATCTCGAGGCCTATGCCTTCGCCGCCGACGCCGAGCCGCTGCTGGGCTGGGCCGGCCGGGTGGCGCCGGAGAAGGGGCTGGAGGACGCGGCGGCGGCGGCGGCCCGGCTGGGGTTGCCGCTGGCGGTGTGGGGGCTGGTGGAGGACCCGGCCTACGCGGCCGCCGTGGAAGCTTCAGTGCCTGCCGGTACCTTGCAGTGGCGCGGCTTCCTGCCCACGGAGGCCCTGCAGCGGGAGCTGGGCCGTTGCCGGGCGCTGCTGAACACGCCGAAATGGAACGAGGCCTACGGCAACGTGGTGGTGGAGGCCATGGCCTGTGGCGTGCCCGTGGTGGCCTACCGCCGCGGCGGGCCCGGTGAGCTGGTGCAGCCCGGCGTGAATGGCGTGCTAGTGCCGCCCGACGACGTGGCCGCCCTGGCGGCGGCGGTGGCCCAGGCGGCGCTGCTGGATCGCCGCGCCTGCCGTCAGTGGGTGGAGGCCCATGCGTCCCGCCAAGCCCTGGCGGAGCGGGTGGAGGCGTGGCTGCTGGCAGGGCTCGGGCGATAGGGTCGAATCCTCGCTGAGGTGCCCTGGTGCTGCCGGACAACACCAGGGAGATCGCCACGCCGGCGCCAGTCCGCACCCGCTGCATCCCCGCTGGCGACTGGGCGCTGCTGCTGACCGTGCTGCTGCTGGGCCTGGCCCTGTTCGTCTGGCAACTGGGCGCCACCGGGCTGGTGGATGAAACGCCGCCGCTGTTCGCTGCCGCGGCGCGGGCGATGGCGGAAACGGGCGACTGGCTGACGCCGCGGGTGAACGGCCTGCCCCGCTACGACAAGCCGCCGCTGGTGTACTGGTTGATGGGGCTGGGCTATCTGCTGCCGGGCCAGCCCCACTGGAATCCCCTCGGCACCTGGGCGGCGCGGTTGCCTTCGGCCCTGGGCAGCACGGCCGTGATGCTGCTGCTGGCCTCCACCCTGCTGCGCTGGCCCCAGCCGGGGCGGCCGCGGCGGCTGCTGGCGCTGGCCGCGCCCCTGGCCTTTGCCCTCTCGCCGCTGGTGCTGCTCTGGAGCCGCATCGCCGTCAGCGATGCCCTGTTCAGTGCCCTGGTGGCCGCGACGCTGCTGCTGTTCTGGCGTTGCTACGCCGCCGCCGGCCGGCGCTGGTGGCAGGGCTGGCTGCTGCTGGGCCTGGCGGTGCTCGCCAAGGGTCCCGTGGCCGTGGTGCTCGTGGCCCTCACCCTGGCGCTGTTCGCCTGGCGCCAGGCGGCGTTCCGGCGCCTGTGCTGCTGCCTGCGGCCCTGGCCCGGCCTGCTGCTCACCGCCCTGGTGGCCGTGCCCTGGTACGGGCTGATGCTGCTGGTGGAGGGGCGCCCCTACTGGGACAGCTTCTTCGGCTACCACAATCTGCAGCGCTTCAGCGGCGTGGTGAACAACCACCTGCAGCCCTGGTGGTTCTTCCTGCCGGTGCTGGTGGTGGCATCGCTGCCGTTCACGCCGCTGCTGCTGGCGGGGCTGCTGCAGGCCCTGCGCCGGCCAGGCCCTGGCCTCCCCGGTGAAGGGGATCGTGAGGGGGGGCTGGCGGCGGCCCAGTCGCTGCCCCAGTTCGCGGCCTGCTGGCTGCTGGCGGTGCTGCTGTTCTTCACCCTGGCGGCCACCAAGCTGCCCAGCTACTGGATCCCGGCCACGCCGGCCGCAGGCCTGCTGATCGCCTGGGCCGCCCTGGATCCGGCCCTGCTGCGCGGCCGGGGTGGTGGGGCCTGGCGCGCATCCGTGCTGGCCCTGCTGGCCCTGTTCAGCCTGGGGCTGGCCGCTTCGCCGCGCTGGATTCCGCTGATCAACGACCCGGAGCTGCCCACCCTGCCGGCCGAGCTGCTGGCCAGTGGTGCCGTGCTGCGGGCCGCCGCCTGCTTCGGCCTGGCCCTGCTGCTGGCCCTGGTGCTCGGCTGGGGATCCAGCCGCTGGCGACCGCTCTGGTTGCTGGGTCCCCAGCTGTCCCTGGTGCTGTTCGTGCTCACGGCCCACCTGCCGATGGTGGCCCTGGGCGATCGGGTGCGGCAGCTGCCGGTGCGTGCGGTGGCGGCCGATGTGGTGGTGCAGCGGCGGCCGGGGGAGCCGCTGGCGATGGTGGGCATCCTCAAGCCCTCCCTGCATTACTACGCCCGCCAGGTGGTGCTGTTCGAAGGCGTCCAGCCCAATGGGCCGGTCAATCTCAGTGATCGGCTCGCCCACGAGCATCGCCGCGGCCTGCAGCCCGCCCCGGGTTCCGCCAGCCCCTCGCTGCTGCTGGTGATCGACCAGGGCACCGCCGTTCTGCCCCACTGGCGCGCGCTGCCCCACCAGCTCCTGGCGCGCCACGGCCTCTACGCCCTGTGGCGGGTGCAGCGCAGCGACCTGGACCGCCAGGCCGCGAGCCTGCGGGCCGCTGGGGTGCCCGCGCCCGACTGGCAGCGGCCCCGCCCGGAGCGTTACTGAGCGTCGGCCGGCTCCTGGCCGGGGCCGTTGTCCTGGCTGGGGGTGCCCATCGCCACGCCGTTGTCCATGCGCTCGCGCTCGCAGAAGCTGCAGTGGCCCCAACGCCCGATCTCGCCGCCCGGCGACGGCCGCATGCATCGCGGACAGCGGCCCATGCCGTGCACATCCACCCGGCTGGGGTGCTGCGCCCAGCTGGCGGATTCCAGCTCCGAGCCCGCCGGCGGCAGCGGCGAGCCGTGGTGCTGCTGGATCTGGATCTCCTGAACGGCGAAACCGGCCCCCTGCAGCGCCCCGAGCAGCTGGTGGCGGTTGAAGCGCAGGGCCTGCAGCCACTGCGGGTGGCTGGCCCCCACCGTGAGGCGCCGCCCCTGCAGCCGCAGCGGCCGGCAGTGCTGGGCCAGCTGCGGACCGGCGATCCGCGGCCAGGCCTGCCAGAGGGCCGCCAGGTGGCCATCGCCCTTCCAGCCCTGCTGCAGCTGGGCCAGCACCGCCCCCAGCCCCTGGGCCGGTGGCCGCGGCGGCGGCAGCAGCAGGGTGATCTCGCCCTGGCGCCGGCTCTGGTTGCGGGGGGCGATCGCCATCGGGGCCGGCCGGATGCCTGATGCAGACGCTACGGGATGTGCGGCAATCCCGCTGTCTGCTGGCAGCGGCACTGGCTAGCCTCTGGCCCTGCCCCACCCCCCTGATCCATGGGCTTCTTTGATCGCCTCAGCCGTCTGGTGCGTGCCAACGCCAACGCGGTGGTGGGAGCCATGGAGGATCCCGCCAAGATCCTGGACCAGTCGGTCGCCGACATGCAGGCCGACCTGATCAAGCTGCGCCAGGCCGTGGCCACGGCCATCGCCAGCCAGAAGCGGATCCAGAACCAGGCGGAGCAATCCGAGGCCCAGGCGGCCACCTGGTACGAGCGGGCCGAGCTGGCCCTCAAGAAGGGGGAAGAGGATCTGGCCCGCGAGGCCCTCGGCCGCCGCAAGACCTGCACCGATACCGCTACCTCCCTGCGCACCCAGCTGCAGAGCCAGGCCGGCCAGGTGGATCAGCTCAAGAAGAGCCTGGTGCAGCTCGAGAGCAAGATCGCCGAGGCCAAGACCAAGAAGGACATGCTCAAGGCCCGGGCCCAGGCGGCCCAGGCCCAGGAGCAGCTGCAGAGCGCCGTTGGCAGCCTCGGCACCAACAACGCCATGGCCGCCTTCGAGCAGATGGAGGAGAAGGTGCAGGCCCTCGAAGCCCGCAGCCAGGCCGCCGCGGAGCTGGCCGGTGCCGATCTGGAGAGTCAGTTCGCGGCCCTGCAGGGGGCCCCGGAGGTGGACGATGAACTGGCGGCCCTCAAGGGCAAGATCGCCGGCACCCCCGTGGCCGGCACCCTGCCCGCCGCAGCCGATGTGGTGCAGCCGGTGAAGGTGGAGGCCGTGGATGCCGAGCTCGAGGAGCTGAAGCGCTCGATCGACAAGCTCTGAGCCCAGGCCCAGGCCTCCATACAATCCCCTCCTGCGATTCCCCCTGTCGTGTCTGCCGCCGTGTCCGTCGCCCATCTCACCGATGCCAACTTCCAGGCGGAGGTGCTGGAGGCGGCCCTGCCCGTGCTGGTGGATGTCTGGGCCCCCTGGTGCGGTCCGTGCCGGCTGATGGCCCCGCTGATGGACTGGGCCGCCGGCGAATACGAGGGGCGGCTGGCCGTGGGCAAGCTGGAGGCCGATCCCAACCCCGCCACCCGCGATGCCCTGCAGATCCAGGGCTTGCCCACCCTGATCGTGTATCGAGGCGGCGCGGAGATCGCGCGCCACGAGGGCGCCATGGCCAAGCCGCAGCTCAAGGCCTTCCTGGATGCCCATCTCTGAGGGGGGCTCCTTCGCCCTGGCCGATCCGGTTTCAGAGCGGCTCGCCCGGCTGGGCAGCGGTGTGTTCGCCCGCAACGACCGCCGCAAGCAGACCTACGCGGCAGCGGCCGCTGAGCAGGGCCTGCCCCCCCTGCTCGACCTGTCGCTCGGCTCCACCGATCTGCAGCCGCCGGCATCGGCGATCGCGGCGATCCGTGCCGAGCTGGGCACGCCCGCCAGCGCCTCCTATTGCCTGCATGGCGCCACCCGCCCGTTCCGGGAGGCCGTGGCGGCCTGGGCGGAGCGGCGCTTCGGCGTGGCGGTGGATCCGGAGCGGGAGGTGCTGCTGCTGGTGGGTTCGCAGGAAGGCACGGCCCACCTGCCCCTGGCGGTGCTGAATCCCGGCGATCAGGCCCTGCTGCTCGATCCCTACTACCCCTCCCACCTGGGCGGCCTGCACCTGGCCTCGGCCCAGCCCCGGTTCCTGCACCTCGATCCGGATCGCGGCTTTGCCCCCGATTTCGATCAGCTCAGCGCCAGCCAGTGGGATGCCCTGCGCTTGATGGTGCTGGGTTTTCCCCACAACCCCACCGCCACCACCGGCCAGCAGGCCTGGCTGGAGGCGGCCGCCGAACGGGCCGTGCGCCATGGGGTGGTGTTCGCCCACGACAACCCCTATGTGGATCTGGCGCTCGAGGGTGAGGCCCCGGCCCTGCTGCGCTCGCCGCTCTGGCGCCGCTGCGGCATCGAGTTCTTCTCCTTCTCCAAGGCCTGGTGCCTCGGCGGCTACCGGCTGGCCTTCGCCATCGGCGCTGAACCGCTGATCACGGCCCTGCGCCAGCTCAAGGGGGTGGTGGATTTCAACCAGTCCGTGGCGCTCCAGGCCGGTGCGATCGCCGCCCTGGAGCAGACGCCCGACTGGGCCCAGACCCTCCTGCCGGTGTATCGCCAGCGCCGCGACCGCATGGCGGCCGCCCTGGAGCGGGCCGGCTGGCCGGTGCGTGTGCCCTCGATGGCCCTCTACCTCTGGCTGCAGCTGCCCCGGGTGGCGGCCGAGCGCGGGCTCGATTCCGAGAGCTTCTGCGCCCGCCTGCTGGAGGGCACCGGCGTGTGCCTGACGCCGGGCAATGGGTTCGGGGCCGGTGGTGAAGGCTGGGCGCGCCTGGCCCTGGTGCATCCGCTGGAGGCGCTGGAGGCGGGTGCCGCCCGCATCGCACCCTGGCTGGCGGCCCTGTGAGCCGGCACACCGGTGCCCGTGCCGGTGCCATCGCCGCTGCCCTACGGCGGCTGCCCCCCGCTGGCGCCGTGGCCACACCCCTGCCCTGGCAGCTGCTGTGGCAGCCGATCTGCGCCAGCACTGAGCTGGAGCTGGATCAGCTGCTGGCCGCTGGCCGGCAGCCGCCCCTGGCGGTGATCGCCCGCCGCCAGACCCGCGGCCATGGCCAGCAGGGGCGCCTCTGGCAGGCGCCGGCCGGGGGGGTGTGGCTCAGCGCCGCCCTGCCCTGGGACGGCGCTGGCTCGGACGCGGCGGCACCCGCCCTTGCCCTGACCCTGGGGTTGTGCCTGCAGCTCGAGGGCCTGGGCCTGAGCCCACAGATCAAATGGCCCAATGATCTGCTGCTGAACGGTCGCAAGCTGGCCGGCATCCTGCCTCGACTGCGCTGGCGCGGCCAGCGGCTGCTGGGCTGCCGGGTGGGGGTGGGGATCAATGGGTTGAACCGGGTGCCCCCCGGGGCGCTGGCCCTGGGGCAGGCCTGGCCGGCGGCGCTCGGGCCTGGCCAGCGCCGCCATCCGGCGGCCCGCCCGGCCCCGCTGACGGCCCTGGTGCTGCGCGCCCTGGAATGGGCGGTGGCCGCCTCCGGCCAGGCCGAGCTGGTGCGCCGCCAGGCTGAGCAACGGCTCTGGCGGGCGCCGCTGCGGCATCAGGGGGAACTCTGGGAGGTGGCCGGCCTGGCGCGCGATGGCGGCCTGCGGCTGCAGCGCGGCGGGGAGCTGGTGGAGCTGCGCCGGGATTTCTAGAGTTGGCCGTTCCCCTGCGTTTCCCACGGCGGCCCGCTGTGCCCTCACGCCCCCTGCTGAACCTGTTGGCTGGCGCCACCCCTCTGCTGGCGGGCGGCCTGGCCTGGGCCCAGCTGCAGCCGGAGGCGCCGCTGGAGCCGCCGCTGCCTCCCGCGGCATCGCCGGCGCCGCTGCCGCCGACCCTGCCCCGCCCCGCCTCCTCTGCCATCCCCGAGCCGCTGCGGCCGGATCCCTCCCAGCTGGGTGCCGCCCCGCCGCCGCAGCGCTTCGATCAGTCGCTCGACGACCTGGTGCGCCAGGGGGTGGTCACCCCCGCTGAGCGCAGCCTGATCCGCGGCGGCGGCGGACCGCAGCCGTTGGATGTGGGTGCCTTCCAGAAGGCCTGCCGCAGCGGAGCCCTCTCGGCCCTGGAATGCCGCGGTGGCCTGGCGATCCGCTGGGGGCGCCGCCAGGGCGGTGGCAGCGTCGCTGATCCGCTGCTCGGCAACGGTGCCCGCCTGGGTGCCGACGGGCTGCCCCTGCCGCCGCTCACCGTGCCGGTGTCGGCACTGCTGGCCGGTGATGGCGGCAGCTTCAACCTGGCCAGCGTGTTCCGCGTGACGCCGCGTCCCGCTCCGATTCTCGGCAACGGCAACCGCCGCCTGTTGCTGCCGATCCTCGGCGCCGCGGAGTCCAGCAGCGGCTTCGGCTGGCGGCTGCATCCGCTGCTAGGCATCTGGCGGATGCATGCCGGTGAGGACCTTGCTGCCCCGGAGGGCACGCCGGTGGTGGCCGCCCTCTCCGGCCGGGTGGTGAGCAGCGGCCTGGCCGGTGGCTACGGCCTGGCGGTGGAGATCGAACACCAGCGGCCCCTGCGCCGTACCCTCTACGGCCACCTCTCGGAGCTGTACGTGAAGGCCGGTGAGTGGGTGCGCCAGGGCGAGGTGGTGGGCCGCGTCGGCAGCACCGGGCTCAGCACCGGCCCCCACCTGCATTTCGAGTTGCGGCAGCCCGGCGATGGCGGCTGGGTGGCGGTGGACCCCGGCGAGCTGGATCCCGGCTCCGGCCTCAAGGGGCAGGATGCGATCGCCGTGCTGATGGGCCAGCTGCTGGCGGCGCTGGAGCGCCCGAGCGCCCAGCGCTGAGGGCTGTTCAGACCTGGCTACTGAGGTCTGTTCAGACCTGGGAACCGGCGCCGCTCTCCACCAGGCGGCCGTCGTGGAAGTGCACCACCCGCTCCGCCCGCTCGGCCACGTTGTGCTCGTGGGTGACCAGCAGGATCGTCATCCCCTGCTCGCGGTGCAGCTCATCGAACAGGTCGAGCACCTCGGCGGTGGTGCGGGAATCGAGGGCGCCGGTGGGCTCGTCGGCCAGCAGCAGCTTGGGCTGGTTGATGATCGCCCGGGCCACGGCCACCCGTTGCTGCTGGCCGCCGGAGAGCTGGTTGGGGCGGTTGTGCACCCGCGTGCCCAGACCCACCCGTTTCAGGGCGGCCAGGGCCCGCTCGCGCCGCTGCTCGGGCGGGATGCCGGCGTAGACCATCGGCAGCATCACGTTCTCCAGGGCCGTGAGCTCGGGCAGCAGGTGGAACTGCTGGAACACAAAGCCCAGTTCGCGGTTGCGCAGGTCGGCCAGGGCGTCGTCGCTGAGGTGCTCCACCGACTGGCCGTTGAGCTTGTAGCTGCCGCTGCTGGGCCGATCCAGACAGCCCAGGATGTTCATCGCCGTGCTCTTGCCCGAGCCCGAGGTGCCCATCACGGCCAGGTATTCGCCCTGGCGCACCTGCATGCAGAGGTTGTTGAGGGCGGTGACGGCGGCTTCGCCGCTGCCGTACACCTTGTCGACGTGGTCGAGCTCGGCGACGATCGGCATCCGTTCAGCCGATCGGCACGGCGCTGCCGGCGGCGGCCAGGGCCTTCTGCAGCATCGGCGTGCCGGCCACGGCGCCACTGGCCCAGGTGAACAGCGGGTTGGAGAGGATGCCGCCGATGGCGGTCACCAGCACGCAGGACACCAGGGCGGCGCGCAGGGGGGGCAGACCGGTGGTGCTCCAGCTGATGGCCGGGTAGGCCTTGACCACGTCGGAGGCCTCGTGGGGCTCCTTCACCACCATCATCTTGATCACCGAGATGTAGTAGTAGATCGACACCACCGAGGTGAGCAGGCCCACCACCACCAGCAGGTACTGGCCATCGGCCCAGCCGGCGAAGAAGAGGTAGATCTTGCCGAAGAAGCCGAGCATCGGCGGGATGCCACCCAGGGAGAGCAGGCAGAGGCTCAGGCCGAGGGTGATCAGCGGATCCTTCTGGTAGAGGCCGGCGTAATCGGAGATGCGATCGCTGCCGGTGCGCAGCGAGAACAGGATGATGCAGGCGAAGGCGCCCAGGTTCATGAACAGGTAGGCCGCCATGTAGAGCACCATCGCGGCGTAGCCGTCCTCGGTGCCGCAGACGAGGCCGATCATCACGAAGCCCGCCTGGCCGATCGAGCTG
>JBEGQE010000109.1:0-3740 GCA_041181145.1 Cyanobacteriota bacterium | reverse complement strand
CCCCCTGCAGCAGCAGCAGCCGGCTGCCGGCCTGCCGCCAGCGCTCGCTGAGCTCGAGCAGGCTCTCGCGCAGAAACCACAGGCGCGCCGGGGCCATGGTCGGGTCCGACAAGATCGCCGGATCGAGCACGAACACGCCCGTGATCGCCGGCGTGATCGCGGCCAGATCCGCCAGGCCCAGATTGTCGGCCAGGCGCAGGTCGCGGCGATGCCAGAACAGCCAGCGGGGAGTGGCGCCGCTCGGTAGTGGGCCGCTGGGGGTGGCGCCGCTCACAGATCCAGCAGCTGACGGGCGCGGAACCAGGCGGTCACGCTCTTGCCGTCGAGGTACTCATCACCGCCGGCGAGGGCCGCATCCAGCTCGGCGGGCGTCATCAGCAGCACCTCGAGATCCTCGTCGTCATCGCCGGGAGGACGCTCCACCAGGGCGGTGAGATCCCGGGCCAGAAAGAGGTGGATCACCTCATCGGAGTAGCCGGGGCAGGGCAGCATCGCGCCGAGCGAATCCCAGCGCGCAGCGCTGTAGCCGGCCTCCTCCTGCAGCTCCCGCCGCATGGTGGAGAGGGGGGTTTCGCCAGGGTCGAGGGTGCCAGCCGGAAACTCCAGCAGGCGGGTGGCCACCGCGAAGCGGTACTGGCGCAGCACCACCACCCGCCCGTCCTCCAGCACCGGCACCGCCAGGGAGGCCCCGGGATGGCGGATCAGCCCGAAGGTGCCCTCCACGCCCATCGGCAGCTCCACGTGGTTCACCTCAAAGCGCAGCTTGCGCGCCTCGAGGGAGGCGCTGGTCTGCAGCAACCGCGCGGGCTCGGGAGCGGGCAGAGGCGCCATGGCGGATGGGAAGCGGTGTGGGCGTGAGTCGCCCGCCAGCATCGCAGGGGCACACCGAACGGCCAGGGGGAACCCTCAGGGGAACACGCAACGCTCCAGCGATGGCGCCCTCTGACCCGGCCGGATCCGCCGCCCACGGGAACACAACCCAACAGGCCGCCCCTGGCGCCGCAACCGATTCCGCCGCCAGGGGCCAGGAACAGCAGAGCCCAGGCAAGGGGGAGGAGCAGGGCACGGAGAAGGGGAACCCTGGCTCGGAGGTGTCGCGATGTGCGCTCACATCGCCCACGGATGGGAGCGCACATCAGGAGCGTGCGGCACCACCACACCCCCGCGCCCTCGGACCTCGCGAGCGCGTCCCATCCAGCTCACACCCTCCAAGCAGCACCCGCACCCACAACGGCCATGACTGACCCCCTGCCGGGCCGGGAGGATCCGGCCCCGACCGTCCAACGGGTGAACGCCCATGCGGCCCGACACAACCTGGCCGAGCTGATGGACCGGGCCCATGCCGGCGAGGCGTTTCTGCTCACCAAGTACGGCCGGCCCTGGGCCAGGCTGCTGCCGCTCGATCCAGTGCCCCCGTCGGGCCAGCCCGCAGCACCAGCGCAGCGGCGGCCGGGGAGCCTGCAACGGCTGGGGGCGCTCGCACAGCCGCGCAGCCGGCTGTGGGCCTGAATCTCCTGCTCGACAGCCACACCCTGCTGTGGTGGTGGTGCTGTCCGCGGTTGCTGTCGCCGCGGGTGCACGGGCTGCTCAGCGATCCGGAGCAGCCGGTGTGGGTGAGTGCGGCCAGCCTGCTGGAGATCAGCCAGGCGCAGAAGCGGGGGCAGCTGCCGGAGCTGGCGCCGGTGATCTGGGAACTGCCGGAACTGGTGCGCCAGGAGGGCTTCCAGCTGCTGGCGATCACGGCCCGGCACGGGCTGATGGCCGGGCAGTGGCGGCCGCTCCGGGGGAGCGGGGCCCTCGATCACACCGCGCGGCTGCTGCTCGCCCAGGCCCAGCTGGAGAACCTCACCCTGGTGAGCGCCGATCCAACCCTGCGAAGTGCCGCCGGCCGCTGCCTGTGGTGATGGCGCTCAGCACGGCCAACCCTCAGGGGGAGGCAGCGGCTGGGGCAGCGCCATGCCGCTGGCCCGCCGCCAGGCGGCCGCGAGCGTCGCCAGGGGCGTCGGCCCCGCGGCCTCCACGAACCCCACGGGCTGGGGGCAGCGGATCGGCCAACCCCGGCGGCGCTCGATCGCCAGCAGCGGGGCCAGCACGAAGCCCCGCTGCGGCCAGAGGGGGTGGGGCAGCGCCAGGCTGGGGGTGGAGAGCTGGAGATCGCCCCACCACAACAGGTCCAGATCGAGGCTGCGGGGCCCCCAGCGTTCGCGGCGTTCGCGGCCGTGGTGCTGCTCCAGCTGATGCAGGGCCTGCAGCAGCTCCTGGGCATGCGCCACTGCCGGCTCAGCCACAGCCTCCACCACCAGCACCGCATTGCCATAGGGCGGCTGATCCGCCGGCCCGCCCACCGGGGCGGTGGTGAACAGCGGCGACCAGTGGAACACCAGCGGCCCGTGACGCCCCGGCCACCCCTGCTGCACCAGGGCCTCCAGCTGGGGGCGCACGGCCACCAGGGTGTGGATCGGGCTACCGGCCGGGCCCGGCAGATTCGCCCCCAGGGCGATCGCCAGGCTCGTGGCGCCGGGCTGATCAGCGAGACTGGCGCGCACGACTCAGGGCCCGGGCTTCCCCCATGGTTGCAAGCGGACTCGCCACCGGCCGTGACGCGATGCGCGGCGATGCCAGCCAGGCCGCCCGCGCCTTCCCGCTGGCGGCGATCACCGGTCACGGCACCCTCAAGCTGGCCCTGCTGCTGGCGGCGGTGGATCCCGGCCTCGGGGGGGTGGTGATCGCCGGTGGGCGCGGCACGGGCAAATCAGTGCTGGCGCGCGGCCTTCACGCCCTGCTACCGCCGATCGACGTGCTCGATCTGGGCACGCCAACCCCCGGGCAGCCAGCCCCGGCGGCCCTCAACATCGACCCGCGCCGCCCCGACGACTGGGATGCCGCCACCCGCGAGCGCCTGCAGGCGCTGGGCGCCGACCCGAGCGGCAGCGACGTCAGCGCGCTGCTGCCCACCAAGGTGATCCCGGCCCCCTTCGTGCAGGTGCCGCTGGGCATCACCGAAGACCGCCTGGTGGGCTCGGTGGATGTCACCGCCTCGCTGGCCAGCGGCCAGGCCGTGTTCCAGCCGGGTCTGCTGGCGGAGGCGCACCGCGGTGTGCTGTACGTGGATGACCTCAACCTGCTCGACGACAACATCACCAACCTGCTGCTGGCGGCGGTGGGCAGCGGCGAGAACCGAATCGAGCGCGAGGGTCTGAGCCTCAGCCACCCCTGCCGCTGCCTCCTGATCGCCACCTACAACCCCGAGGAGGGGGCCGTGCGCGATCACCTGCTGGATCGCTTCGCCATCGCCCTCTCGGCTAACCAGGTGCTGGAGCTGGAGCAACGGGTGGAGATCACCCGCAGCGCCATCGGCCACGCCGAATCCAGCCAGGCCTTCGGCGCCCGCTGGCAGGAGGACACGGATGCCCTGGCCACCCAGCTGCTGCTGGCGCGCCAGTGGCTGCCGGATGTGCAGATCTCCCGTGAGCAGATCGCCTACCTGGTGAACGAGGCCCTGCGCGGCGGCGTCGAAGGCCACCGCAGCGAGCTGTACGCCGTGCGCGTCGCCCGCGCCCATGCGGCCCTGAGCGGCCGCGACCGGGTGGAAGCCGATGACCTGCAGGTGGCCGTGCGCCTGGTGATCGCTCCAAGGGCCCTGCAACTGCCGCCGCCGGATCCCAACCAGCCGATGGAGCCGCCACCGCCACCCCCGCCGCAGGGAGAGCAGCCGCCGGAGGAGCCGGAGCAGCCCGATC
>JBEGQE010000108.1:0-8098 GCA_041181145.1 Cyanobacteriota bacterium | reverse complement strand
CGAGGCCACCGGCCTGCACTGCCAGGCCTACTTCGTCTACGACTCCAAGAAGTCGGGGTCGACCACCGTGTCGCACCTGCGCTTCGGCCGCACGCCGATCCGCGCCCCCTACCTGATCCAGAGGGCCCAGCTGGTGGCCTGCCACCACTGGGATTTCCTGGCCCAGTTCGACCTGCTGGCCCAGGCGGCCCCAGGCGCGACGCTGCTGCTGAACAGTCCCTGGCCGGCTGAGCGCTGCTGGGAGCAGCTGCCGCAACGGGTACAGGAGCAGATCCATCGGCTCGATCTGCGGGTGTTCGCGATCGATGCCGCCGCCATCGCCGAGGCCCAGGGGCTGGGCCGCCGCATCAACACGGTGATGCAGACCTGCTTCTTCGCACTGGCGGAGGTGATGCCAATGGCGGAGGCCATGGCCGCCATGCGCGACGCGATCCAACACAGCTACGGCCGCAAGGGGGAGGCCGTGGTGATCGCCAATCTGGCGGTGCTGGAGGGCGCCCTGGCGGGACTCAAAGAAGTGCAGATCCCGAGGGAGGCGGGCACCACAACCCTGCCGCCCCTGCCCACACCGGTGGCGATGGGCCAGGCCCCGCCGGCGGTGCGGGATCTGGTGCTGCCGCAGCTGCAACGCCGCAGCGAGGAGCTGCCGGTGAGTGCCCTCCCCTGCGACGGCAGCTTCCCCACCGGCACCGCCCACTGGGAGAAACGCAATATCGCCGAGGCGATTCCGGTGTGGGAGCCGGATCTGTGCGTGCAATGCGGCAAGTGCATGATGGTGTGCCCCCATGCCGTGATCCGCGCCAAGGTGGTGGAACCGAAGGCCCTGGAGGCCGCCCCGGCAGGCTTCCGCACCGCCCCGGCGCGCGACCACCAGTGGAGCGGCCAGACCTTCACGATCCAGGTGGCGACGGAGGACTGCACCGGCTGCAGCATCTGCGTGGAGATCTGCCCGGCCCGCGACCGCAGCGAACCGCGGCGCAAGGCGCTCGCCATGGCACCACAGCGGCCCCTGCGCGAGCAGGGCCGCCGGCACTGGGACTTCTTCCTGCAGCTGCCGAATCCCGATCGCCTCGGCCTCAACCGACTGCACATCAACCAGCAGCAGCTGCAGCAGCCCCTGTTCGAATTCCCCGGCGCCTGCGCCGGCTGCGGCGAAACGCCCTACCTCAAGCTCGCCAGCCAGCTGTTCGGCGATCGGATGGTGATCGCCAATGCCACCGGCTGCTCATCCATCTATGGCGGCAACCTGCCCACCACCCCCTGGAGCCGCAACGGCGAGGGCCGTGGCCCGGCCTGGAGCAATTCCCTGTTCGAGGACAACGCTGAATTCGGCCTGGGGTTCCGCGTGGCCTTCGATCAGCGCCGCACCCGCGCCGAGCAGCTGCTGCGCCAGCTGGCAGCCAGCGGTGCCAACCTGCCGCCCGGGCTGCTGGATGGTCTGCTGCAGGCAGACCAGAGCGACGAGGCCGGCATCCACGAGCAACGCCAACGGGTGAGCGCCCTCAGACGCCACCTCGAGCCGATGGTCAGCGCAGACGACGATCAGGCCAGCCCAACCGTGCATGCCAGCGCCCGCGAGCTGCTCCAGCTGGCGGACGATCTGGTCAAACGCAGCGTCTGGATCGTGGGCGGTGATGGCTGGGCCTACGACATCGGCTTCGGCGGCATCGACCACCTGTTCGCCAGCCAGCACGACGTCAACCTGCTCGTGCTCGACACCGAGGTGTACTCCAACACCGGCGGCCAGATGTCGAAATCCACCCCCAAGGGCGCCGTGGCCAAGTTCGCCAGCGGCGGCAAGGCCACCGCCAAGAAGGACCTCGGCCTGATGGCCATGACCTACGGCCACGTCTACGTGGCCAGCGTGGCGATGGGTGCCCGCGACGAGCACACCCTGCGCGCCTTCCTGGAGGCCGAGTCGTACCCGGGCCCGTCGCTGATCCTGGCCTACTCCCACTGCATCGCCCACGGCATCGACATGGCCCGCGGCATGGCGCACCAGAAGCAGGCGGTGGATTCGGGGCGCTGGCTGCTCTACCGCCACGACCCGCGCCGCCGCGCCCGCGGCCTGGCGCCCCTGGTGGTGGATTCGCGCAGCCCCAGCCTGCCCCTGGCCGAGGCGATGGCCGGCGAGAACCGCTTCCGCATGCTGCGCTACAGCCACCCGGAGCAGGCCCGTGCCCTGAGCCGTGAAGCGGAGCAGGAGCTGCAGGAGCGCTGGCAGCTCTATCAGCGGCTGGCGGCACCACCGGCCGCCGCCGGCGACGCCCAGGAGGCCAGCGCCCCATGAGCCCCGATCTGCGCACCACCTACCTGGGCCTGCCGCTGCGCTCACCGCTGGTGGTGGGAGCTGCGGCTCCCCTGAGCAACGACCCAGCCCGCCTGCGCCAGCTGGAGGCCGAGGGGGCCGGTGCCGTGGTGCTGCATTCGCTGTTCCTCGAGCAGATCGCCCGCGACTGGCAGGAGTGGCAGCACCACCAGGACCAGGCCAGCCACAGCCATCCCGAAGCCCTCAGCTACCTGCCGGCCACCGATCCGCTTCACCTCGGCCTCGATGGCTACCTGGCGGAGATCCGCGCCGCGCGATCGCTGCTGACGATCCCGCTGATCGCCAGCCTCAACGGCAACCAGCCGGGCCAGTGGCGCGAGGCAGCGGTCGCCATCGCCGCGGCCGGCGCCGATGCCCTGGAGCTGAACCTCTACAGCGTGCCCACGGACGCGGACCGCAGCAGTGCCGATCTGGAGGCCGAGCAGCTGGCGGTGGTGCGGGAGGTGTGCGGGGCTCTGACGATCCCGGTGGCGGTGAAGCTCAGCCCCTGGTACACCGGCCTGGCCCACATGGCCCGCCAGCTGGAGGGCGCCGGCGCCCGGGCCCTGGTGCTGTTCAACCGCTTCTACCAACCCGATGTCGACATCGAGACGCTCGAAACCGTGTCGCACCTGGAACTGAGCGGCCCGATCGATCAGCGGCTGCCGCTGCGCTGGATCGGCCTGCTGCACGGACGGCTGGGCCTCGATCTGGCCGCCAGCGGCGGCATCGCCAGCGGCAGCGATGCCGTGCGGCTGCTGATGGTGGGCGCCCAGGTGTGCCAGGTGGTGGTGGCCCTGCTGCGGGGCGGCCCCGGCCAGCTGCGGCAGATGCACGAGGAGCTCAGCCAGTGGCTGGAGGCCCACGGGGCCGCCGGTGTGGCCGAGATCCGCGGCTGCCTCAGTCAGCGGCGCTGCCCCGATCCGGAGGCCTTCGAGCGGGCCCAGTACCTGCGCGCCCTGGCCAGCTACAGCCTGCCGCAATCGCGATGAGCAGCGACGGGGCCCAGGCGCTGCTCACGGCGATCCACGCCAGCTGCCACCACCCCTGGACGCTGATGGAGGTGTGCGGCGGCCAGACCCATGCCCTGCTGCGCCACGGCATCGACCGGCTGCTGCCCGCGCAGCTCGAGCTGATCCATGGGCCGGGCTGCCCGGTGTGCGTCACCGCCAGCGAGCAGCTGGATCAGGCGATCGCCCTGGCGGAGCACCCCGGGCTGATCCTCTGCTCCTACGGCGACATGCTGCGGGTGCCGGCCAGCGACGGCCGCACCCTGCTGGGTGCCAGGGCCCGCGGCGCGGATGTGCGGGTCGTCTACGCCCCGCTCGACGTGCTCGCCATCGCCCGCGCCAACCCGGAGCGCCGGGTGGTGTTCCTGGCGGTGGGCTTCGAGACGACGGCTCCCGCCACGGCACTGCTGGCCCTTCAGGCCCAGGCGGCGGCGATCCGCAACCTCGAGCTGCTGGTCTGCCACGTGCGTGTGCCACCGGTGCTCGATCAGATGCTCAGCGAACCGGCCTGCCGGGTGCAGGCGGTGCTGGCCGCGGGCCATGTGTGCACGGTGATGGGCGAGGAGGCCTACGTGGAGCTGGTGGCACGGCACCGGCGACCGATCGTGATCACCGGCTTCAGCGCCGAGGAGCTGCTGCGCGGCATCCTGGCGGCGGTCCGCCAGCTGGAGGCCGGCGAGCACCGGCTGGAGAACGCCTACCCACCCGCCGTCAGGGCCGGTGGCAACAGCGCCGGCCAGGCGCTGCTGGAGCAGGTGTTCGAACCGGTGGACGCCCCCTGGCGCGGCCTCGGCGTGATCAGCGCGGGTGGCTACCGGCTGAAGGCGCCATTCGATCAGTTCGCGGCGAGACCAGACCACGCGGTGGGATGGGCCGCAGCACCGGAGTCAACGGCCGACTGCCCAGCCGCTGCGGTGCTGCAGGGGCTGATCAAGCCGCACCAGTGCCCGCATTTCGCGCGCCGCTGCACGCCCGACCAGCCCCTGGGCGCACCGATGGTGTCGAGCGAGGGGGCCTGCGCCGCCTACCACCGCTACCAGGGCTGAGAGCAGCGCCGCCATGACCCTCCCCGACGACGCCACGATCGAACTGGGCCACGGCGGTGGCGGACGCCTCTCCCAGCAGCTGATCAATGGGCTGCTGGTGCCGGCCTTCGGCCCGGCCGATGGCGTGCTGCACGATGCCGCCGTGCTGCCCGAACAGGCCGGCCGCCTGGCGTTCACCACCGATTCCTTCGTGGTGCGGCCGCTGCTGTTCCCCGGCGGCGACATCGGCAGCCTGGCGGTGTGCGGCAGCGTCAACGACCTGGCCATGGCCGGCGCCACGCCACTGGCCCTCAGCCTGGCGCTGATCCTCGAGGAGGGGCTGCCCATCGCCACCCTGCGGCAGGTGATCGCTTCGATCCGCCGCAGCGCCGCCGCCTGCGGTGTGGCCGTGGTCACCGGCGACACCAAGGTGGTGGAACGCGGCAAGGGCGACGGGATCTTCATCAACACCAGCGCCGTGGGCCGGCTGGAGCACAGCCTCACCATCCACCCCCGGGCCGTGCGCCCCGGCGATGCGGTGCTGGTGAGTGGCGACCTGGGCCGTCACGGCCTGGCGATCCTGGCGGCCCGCAACGAGCTGGGGCTGCGCAGCCCGCTGGAGAGCGACGTGGCGCCGTTGCTGGAGCCGGTGCAGGCGCTGCTGGCGGCCGGGCTGGAGCTGCATGGGCTGCGCGACCTCACCCGCGGCGGCCTGGCGAGCGCCATCGACGAACTGGCCCGCGGCGCCGGCTGCCGCATCACGCTCGAGGAAGCGGTGATCCCCCTGCACCCGGCCGTGGACGGGGCCTGCCAGCTGCTCGGGCTCGATCCGCTGGCCCTGGCCAACGAGGGGCGGATGGTGGTGCTGCTGCCCGAGGCCGAGGCGGACGCGGCCCTGGCGGTGCTGCGCCGCTTCCGCAGCGAGGCCTGCCGGATCGGCACGGTGGGCGGGCCGCTGGAGCAGGCCACGGAGCTGGAGCGGCGCCACCCGGTGCGCCTGCGCGGCAACCTGGGGGTGCTGCGGCCGCTGGAACTGGGCCGGGGCGAACAGCTGCCCCGCATCTGCTGAGGCCGCCGTTCAGCCGATCAGGTCCAGTTGCCGCCGAACATGTCGTCGTAGCCCTCGTAGGGATCGAATTCCGCCCAGCCGGGGCTGGCCTCGTCAAACAGCCCGTAACGGGCGGCTTCATCGTCGGCGAGGGTGTTGCCGGTGGGGCGGGTGTCGCAGGTGACGCCACCATCCGGGGTGGGCTGGCAGTTGTCGAATTCCACGCCGGCGCGGGCCGGCAGCGCCCCGCCGAGGCCGGTGGCCGCCACCACGGCCATGGCCATCACCAGCCAGGCGATCGGGCGGCCTGCCCGACGATCAGACCAACAGTTGGTGTCAGCGGACGGGAGGGCCATGGGCTCACCTGAGAGGATGGGCAGCGGATGCGTGCCTGAAGCGATGTATACCGACTGGACTGCCGTTGCGCTGCTCCTGCTGACCGCCGCCCCCTTGCTGGTGGTGGTGGCCACGGCCACGTTCTTCATCTGGCGCCAGAAGTCCAAGCGCTGAGCCCACCGCGGACGCCACCGCGCCTGACCCGGCGGCCCAGCACCTCAGCCGGGGTGCCGAACAGCGGGGCCGGCGGCGGGAAGCCGGAGGCCTCGTAGCGGGGCAGGCTGCCCTGGCCCACACACTCCAGACAGGTGCGATAGCCGGAGGCATCGGTGCGCAGCACGCCACTGCCACCGCAGGCGGGGCAGGTGTCGCCAGGCCCGGCTTGGGCCTGGCCCCTGCGGCCTTCAGGACGGTCCATGGCGTCGCTCCTTGGGTTGGCTTCAGTGTGGGGCGGTTTCAGCCCCGTGATCCCAAAGGCTTCCTTAAACCTGCTGCGCTGCATCGCACTCGCCCGTGCGGCCCGCTTGCGGATCGCGCAGGCGGCGGCGCAGCTGCAGGCGCACACCGTCCAGGTTCAGCTGCTGCATCAGCTCGGCGGCACTGAGCCGGCTGCCGGCGGGCACCAGCCCCACCCCGGCCGCCAGCTGACCGACAACGGCGGCGGCATCCAGGCCCTGCCGCTGCAGCTCCAGCAGACCGGCACCCCCCTGCCGCTTCGAGAGACGGGCCCCGGCGCGATCCCGCAGCAACGGCGTGTGCCAGTAGCGCGGCGGCCGGCCCCCCAGCCGCTCGATCAGGGCCACCTGGGCAGCCGTGGCCGACCAGAGGTCCTCACCCCGCACCACATCCGCCACACCAAGGCTGAGCTCATCCACCGCCGTGGCCAGGTGATACGCGAGGAAGCCATCGGCGCGGCGCAGCACCACATCGCCCACATCCCGCCCGGCATCCAGCCCCCCTTCCGCCGCCAGCTGCTCAGGCCAGGCGAGGCGCCCCGGCAGCAGGGCCAGGCGCCAGCTCGGCAGGCGGGCATCCTCCGGGCCCCAGCGCGGCGGCAGCGATCGGCAGAAACCGGGATACACCGGCGAGCGGCCGTGGGGGGCCGAGACATCGGCCAGCAGTCGGCGACTGCAGCGGCAGGGATACAGCGCTCCGGCGCGGCGCAGGCTGGAGAGCACCGTGGCGTAGAGCCCCCGCCGCTCGCTCTGACGGAGCAGCGGGCCATCCCAGTCCAGGCCCAGCCAGGTCAGATCGGCGAGGATCGACGCCTCCGCGCCGGGGCGGTTGCGGGGTGCATCGAGATCGTCGATGCGCAGGAGCCATTCCCCCCCTTGCAGGCGGGTGATCAGCCAGGACAGCAGGGCCGTCTGCAGGTTGCCGAGATGCAGGGGGCCGGTGGGGGATGGCGCGTAGCGTCCGCGGCACGACAGCCGCCGCAGCTGCTCCCCCTCGGCCAGGAGCCGTTGCAGAGCATCGGGGAGAGGAATCGCCGTCACGGCGTCCAGGCTGGCATCCGCGGTCTCCCCGGCCGCCAGCCCCGCAGCCAGCAAAAAGGCGGCCTCGCGGCCGCCGCAGCCACCAGCCTCAGGGGGCTGCTGGCAGACCTGGAGGGATCAACCCTGCACGCGGTCCTTGAACAGCTTGCCAGCGGTGAAGGCGGGAACGCGCTTGGCGGGAATCTTGATCTTGTCGCCGGTCTTGGGGTTCAGACCCTGACGGGCGGAGCGCTCGCGGGGCTCGAAGGAGCCGAAGCCCAGGATCGACACCTTCTTGCCTTCCACCACCGAATCGATGATGGTTTCGATGGCGGCGTCGACCACCTGGGAGACATCGGTCTTGGTCAGCTCGGTGCGGGCAGCCACGAGGTTGACGAGGTCAGCTTTGTTCATCGGAGTGGAAATGCCTCTGGGTTCAGTAGCAGCCGGGCGGATCGGTAACACCGACCGCCACTGGATTCAGCGCGCCAATGGTATGGGGGTTAGCGAGGGGCGGCAACCTACAGATCCCCCATCGCCACACGGTTCTGCCCTTTTTCTTGCTGAATGTTGCTGAACGGCCCCGCCGGCTGAGCCGCCAGGGTCGGCAGATCCAGGGCTTCGATCACCCGGCGCCCCTCGGGCACGAGCTTGTCGCCGCGCAGGGCACCGAGGCCGGCACCACTGGCCAACCAGGCGGGGGCCTCCGCCGGCAGCCAGGCCTTCAGCTGCTCGAGGCTGCGCAGCCAGCGGCTCCAGTGAAAACTGCGGCTGGTGCGCAGCGGACCCGCCAACCCCGGCGCCAGCGGACTGAGCAAGCGACCGCAGAACAGCAGCGAACCGGCCGGATCGGCCTCCCTCGCCAGCAGCACGCAGGCCCCGGGGCTGGGTCCCGG
>JBEGQE010000107.1:0-4011 GCA_041181145.1 Cyanobacteriota bacterium | reverse complement strand
GCCTTCAACCCTGATCTGGTGCACGTGGTCAACCCGGCCGTGCTCGGGCTGGGGGGGATCTGGATCGCCAAAACCAAGGGCTATCCGCTGGTGGCCAGCTACCACACCCACCTGCCCAAGTACCTGGAGCACTACGGCCTGGGCATGTTCGAGCCCCTGCTGTGGGAACTGCTCAAGGCGGCCCACAACCAGGCCCAGCTCAACCTCTGCACCTCCACGGCGATGGTGGCCGAGCTGAGCGAGAAGGGGATCCAGCACACGGCCCTCTGGCAGCGCGGTGTCGACACCGATCTGTTCCGGCCCGAGCTACGCAGCGACGCCATGCGCCAGCGCCTGCTCAACGGTCGCAGCGACAGCGGCCAGCTGCTGCTCTACATCGGTCGACTCTCAGCCGAAAAACAGATCGAGCGGATCCGCCCGGTGCTCGATGCCATGCCCGAAGCACGGCTGGCCCTGGTGGGCGACGGTCCCTACCGCCAGCAACTGGAAACCCTGTTCGCCGGCAGCGCCACCCACTTCGTGGGCTACCTGGCCGGCGATGAACTGGCGAGCGCCTACGCCAGCGCCGATGCCTTCCTGTTCCCGAGCAGCACCGAAACCCTGGGGCTGGTGCTGCTCGAAGCGATGGCCGCCGGGTGCCCGGTGGTGGGCGCCAACCGGGGCGGCATCCCGGACATCGTCACCGATGGGGTGAACGGCTGCCTCTACGAACCCGACGGCGCCGATGGAGGCGCCGGCAGCCTGGCGGCCGCCACCGAACGCCTGCTCGGCGATGCCAGCCAGCGGGAGCAACTGCGCCGCAACGCCCGCCAGGAGGCCGAGCGCTGGGGCTGGGCGGGCGCCACCGAACAGCTGCGCGGCTACTACCGCCAGGTGCTCAGCCAACGGCAGACACCGGCCCTGACGGCCTGACCAAGGCGCCCGATCAACCGGGCCGGCGCTTCTCGGCCGCCGTGGCGGGCAGGCTGCCGCGGAACCAGGTGGTCATCAGCGCCTTCACCATCGGCGCCGCCACGGTGCCGCCGTAGCCACCGCTGTTCTCGCCGAAGGCCACGATCACCAGGGTGGGCTTGCCGGCCGGGGCGTAGCCGCCGAACCAGGCGTGGTCGGGGCGCGGTGGATCTTCACCGGTGCCGGTCTTGCCGGCCACCGGTGGCAGCGCCGGGTCGTTGAGGATCGTGGCGGTGCCCTGGGTCACCACCATGCGCAGCCCCTGGCGCAGGGCCCGCAGGGTTGCCGGCTTCAGGCCGAGCCAGCGGCGGGGTGTCGCCCGCTCCACCACATGGGGCGTCACCAGCCAGCCGCCGTTGGCCACCACCGCATAGAGGCGGGCCATCTGCATCGGGGTCACGAGCACGGGCCCCTGGCCGATGGCCGAACTGATCGTGTCCACCGAAGTCCAGGGCTCGCCGTAGACCTTCCTCTTCCAGGCCTGATCCCCCAGCAGACCGGCACCATCCTCATCCTTGAGCTCGATGCCGGTCTTCTGGCCGTAGCCAATGCGCCGGGCCTCGTGGAACAGCTCCGTGGGCCCCACCTTCAGACCCACCTGGTAGTAGAAGCTGTTGCTGCTCACCGCCAGGGCCATCGGGAAGCCGATCGCCCCGAAACTGCCGTGGTCCCCGTAGCACTGGCCGCGGTAGCAGAACGAATTCATCGTCGGCAGGGTGGAGTTCTCGTTGAACTTCCCCGATTCGATGCCCGCGATGGTGGTGACCAGCTTGAAGGTGCTGGCAGGCGGGTAACCCTGGAACGCCCGGTTGAGCATCGGCGCCTCAGGCCCCCCGAGGGCGGTCCACTCGGCCAGGCTGGGGCCGGTGGAGAAGATGTTCGGATCGAAGTTGGGCCGGCTGGCCATCGCCCGGATCGCGCCGGTCTGCGGATCCATCGCCACGATCGCCCCTTTGCGCACTGTCGCCAGGGCGCGCTCGGCCGTCTTCTGCAGGTCGAGGTCGATGGTGAGGCGCAGATCCTTGCCGCCCTTGGCCTGCTTGTCACCGAGCACCCGCTGCACCTCACCGGCGGCATTCACCTCCAGCTGCTGGCCGCCCCACTCACCCCGCAGGTGGCTCTCGAAGGCGTTCTCGATGCCGCTGCGACCGATCCGATCCTGCATGCGGTAACCGCGGGCCTCGAGCTTGTCGAATTCCTCAGCCGTCACCGGGCTGGTGTAGCCCAGCAGATGGGCACCGAGGCTGCCGTGCAGATAGGAGCGCAGGTAGTCGAGATCCACCTCCGCACCGGGCAGGGCGCCGGCCTGCTCACGGAAGCGCAGCACCTGCTCGGGCCGGAGATTGCTGGCGAGCTCGATGCGGTAGCCCTCGCTGTTCTGACCCCGGCGACGCTTCTGATCCAGCGTGGCCGCCGGGATGCCGGTGATGCGCACCAGCCGGTCCCGCAGGGCCGGCCACTGGGCCGGACTCACCTGCCGGGGCTGGATGTAGAGGTTGTAGGTGAGACGGCTGGAGACCAGCACCCGGCCATTGCGATCGAGAATGCGGCCGCGCATCGGCTGGCGCGGCACCAGGCGGATGCGGTTCTCATCGGCGCGGGCCCGGTTCTCGGAGCCCTGCACGAGCTGCAGCCACACCAGGCGGGCCGCCATCGCCGACGCGAACAGCACCACCAGCGCCAGCAGGATCGCCGGCTGCTGCTGCATCCCGCTGTGGCGGTGGGCGGTGGGGAACAGAGCCACCGCCGATCAAGCCTCCGGCGTGAGCCGCTGCTCCAGCAGGGCCAATCGCTCGCCGATCCGCAGCAGGGCTTCCTGCAGCGCGCGGCGCTCCAGCCGCGGATCAACGGCGGCGGCAGCGGGCTCCACGTCCGCAGACTGGGGCGAATCCATCTCCCGCACCTGCACCTTCATCACCGGATTGCCCAGACCGGGCTGGAGGCGATCAAGGTTCTCGCGCAACTCCCGGGCGGCGGGTTCACCCTCCTGCCGCAGGCGCGCGAGCGGGTCGTCCGCCGTGGTGAAGGCCTCCACCACCTCGCGGGGTCCGCCGCGCCGGGCCCGCTCCACCACGGCCATGCCCACCGGCAGCACGTCCTGCATCAGGCTGAGGCGCAGCGCTTCGAGGGGGTCGGTGGCCATCGCGCAGCAGCCGCGTCGATCAGATGAACTCAGTCTGACGCCTGGGAGCCGGTGCCGGGTCGATCAGGGCCGCGACAGCGGGGCGCTGGGGGCCTCCAGACCGGGTTGGACGATCTGCTGGCGGCAGAACTGCTGACTGCCGAACCACCAGCCGGCCGCTGCAGCCACCACCATCAGCGCCGAAGCGGGCACCAGGGCCTGGCGGGTGACCGGCAGCAGCAGCCATTCCGCCCAGTCGCGCAGCAGCCGCTCACGATCAAAGCGGCGGCGCTCGCTGTTGAGCTGCTGCTGACGGCGCCTCAGGGAGCGGGTCACCCAGCGCTCAAAGGCCCGCTTCTTGGTGACGGCCATCTTGCGCTCCACCTCCAGCAGCTGCCCGGGCGTGAGCTCGGGGTTGAAGGTGCTGATCAGCTCGAGGCTCTTGAGAAACATCTCCACTGCGCCGTCTTTGATCTCACGCTCCTCATCGCTGAGCAGATCCCAGGCCAGCTCAGGGAAAAACCGCAGCCGGTTGGCTGCGATCTGATCCTCCGGCAGCTGGCCGGGTTCCCGCAGCCAGCGGTCGGTGTTGGCGTCGAAGCGACGCCAGTAGAGGAAGGGGTTGAGGTACACCACCTTGCCTGCCAGCTCGATGCTGTCCTGCTGGAGGCGGCGCTGCAGCTGGAGGTCCTGCTGGGGGGCGGCGGTCAAGGCTCCGGAGCCGGGGGCCCCGAGGGTAACGGAGCCGCCGGGGAGCCGCCATGGCTCACTCCCACTCGATCGTGCCGGGGGGTTTGCTGGTGATGTCGAGCACCACGCGGTTCACACCCTTCACCTCGTTGACGATGCGGTTGGAGATGGTCTCGAGCAGGTCGTAGGGCAGGCGCGACCAGTCGGCGGTCATGCCGTCCTCCGACGACACGCAGCGCAGCACGATC
>JBEGQE010000106.1:0-9936 GCA_041181145.1 Cyanobacteriota bacterium | reverse complement strand
GGTGGTGGGGCGCTTGGCCAGCACGGACGAGACGGCCGTGGCGGCGTGGTGCCGGCAGCTGGGTGTGGCCCTGGTGGCGGTGGATGCGCCGTGCCGCTGGCGCCAGGGCTGCGGGGCTCGGCCGGCTGAGCGGGAGCTGATCGGTGCAGGAATCTCCTGCTTCCTCTCACCCACGCGCGGGCAGGCACTGGCCAGCACCAGCGGCTTCTACGGCTGGATGCTGCGTGGTGAGGCGCTGTATGGCGCACTGGATATCCACGGATATCCCCTGGCGGAGGCCGCGCACGACCTGCCCCGCCGGCCGTGCTGCTTTGAAACCTTCCCCCACGCGATCACCGTGCAACTGCACCGGGCCCTCGACCTCGAGCCTGCCCTGGCTGCGCGCAAGCGCCCGCAGCGCCGCGCCCTGCTCGAGCGTCTTGGGGTGGAGGGCCGCGAGCTGACCAGCATCGACTGGCTCGACGCCGCCCTCTGCGGCCTGGCTGCTCAGCTGTTGCGCTCTGGCGTTGAGTGCCGGGTGTATGGCCAGGCGGCTTCCGGGTTGGTGCTGGTACCTGCTGGGCCTTGGGTCACGGCCCTAACGTCGGCTCACACTGATCCAAACCGCCGCTGATGCGCAGCGTGTCCTTCGCCCGTGGCGACCACATGCCCCTGTTGGGGCTGGGCACCTGGAAATCGGATCCCGGCCTGGTGGGCAGTGCCGTGCGCGAAGCGATCCGGCAGGGCTATCGGCACATCGACTGCGCCAGCATCTACGGCAACGAACGGGAGATCGGCGCGGCGATCGGTGAGGCCATCGCCAGCGGCGAGGTCACGCGGGAGGAGCTCTGGATCACCTCCAAGCTCTGGTGCAACAGCCATGGGCGCGAGAACGTCGAGCCGGCGCTGCGCAGAACCCTTGAGGATCTCCAGCTCGACTGGTTGGATCTCTACCTGATCCACTGGCCGGTGGCGATTGACCCCACCGTGGGCTTCCCCTCCTCCGCCAGCGAGGTTCTTCCCCCGTCGCCTGAACGGCTCCGAGCCACCTGGGAGGGGATGGAAGCCGCCCTGGATGCCGGGCTGACGCGTCACATCGGCGTGAGCAACTTTTCGGTCCGCAAATTGCAGGACCTGATGCAACACGCCCGGATCAAGCCGGAGGTGAACCAGGTGGAGCTCCATCCCCTGCTGCAACAGCCCGATCTGCTGGCGTTCTGCCGCGCGGAAGGCATTCACCTCACGGCCTATTCGCCGCTCGGCTCCGGCGACCGGCCAGCCCAGCTCAAAGCCGCCGATGAGCCAGTGCTGCTGGAGAACCCGGTGATCGCCGCGATCGCCGCCGAACATGGCTGCAGCGCCGCCCAGGTGCTGCTGGCCTGGCACCTGTGCCGCGGTGTCTCCACGATTCCCAAGTCGGTGCGTTCGGCGCGGCTGCGCGAGAACCTGGCGGCGGCTTCGCTCGAGCTGAGTGCGGCCGAGCTCGAGCGCATCGCTGCGCTCGATCAGGGTGTGCGGCTGGTGGATGGCTCCTTCTGGCTGATGGAGGGCAGTCCCTGGACGCTCCAGTCCCTCTGGGATGAGCCCTGAGCGTCAACCACCGGCGTGATAGCTGCTGCGCACCAGCGGTCCGGAGCGCACAGTGGCAAAGCCCAGGTCGCGGGCGATGGCACCGAGCTCCTCAAATTCCTCGGGGGTCCAATAGCGATCCACAGGGATGTGGGCGAGGGAGGGGCGCAGGTATTGGCCCAGGGTGAGGCGCTGGCAGTCCACGGCGCGCAGGTCGCGCATCGCCGCCACCACCTCCTCTGCGGTTTCGCCCAGGCCCAGCATCAGGCCGCTCTTGGTGGGGATGTGCGGCGCCAGCTCCCGGGCTGCGGCCAGCAGGCCGAGGGAGCGCTCGTAGGTGGCGCCGCGGCGCACCTCCCCCTGCAGGCGCTGCACCGTTTCCAGGTTGTGGTTGAAGCACACCGGTTCGGCGGCCAGTACGGCGGCCAGCCGTTGGCGTTGGGCGGCGATCGCCTCGCTTTCATCGCGATGGCCGCCCCAGAAGTCGGGGGTGAGTACCTCAATGGCGATCTGCGGTTGCCGTTGGCGGATCGCGGCCATGGCGCTGGTGAACAGCACGGCGCCGTGGTCGGCTAGGTCGTCGCGGGCGACGGCGGTGAGCACCACGTAGCGCAGCCCGAGCACGGCCACAGCTTCAGCGACCCGCTCGGCCTCCGCTGGATCGAACGGCGCCGGCGCCTGCCCCTTGTCCACCTGGCAGAAGGCGCAGCTGCGCGTGCAGATCGCTCCCCCCAGCAGGAAGGTGGCGGTGCCGGCGGCGTAGCACTCACCGCGGTTGGGGCAGCGGCCCTCCTCGCAGATCGTGTGCAGCCGCTGCTGCTTCACCACCCCCTGAACGCCTTCAAGGGCACTGGCGTTGCCGATCGGCGCGCGGATCCACTCCGGCAGCCGTTCGGCGGGGGGGATGGCGCTGTAGCGGCTGCGGCTGGGGTTCACCGGCGGGCAGGGGGGATTCGAGGGCGGGGGGAACGACGGGCGCCTCGGGCGTGATGGCGGCCCGTGGTGTGGGGTCAGGTCATCGGCCGGCGGCCCTCCAGGGCCCGCGCCAGGGTGACCTCATCGGCGTATTCCAGTTCGCTGCCCACCGGCAGGCCGTAGGCGATGCGGCTCACGGAGGTGAAGGGTTTGAGCAGCCGGGCCAGGTAGAGGCTCGTGGTGTCACCCTCCACCGAGGGGGTGAGGGCCAGGATCACCTCCGTAATGCCATCGCGATCCACCCGTTCCACCAGTGGCTGGATCTGCAGCAGTTCCGGGCCGACGCCATCCATGGGTGAGATCAGACCACCGAGCACGTGGTAGCCGCCCTTGAATTCACGGGTGCGCTCCAGGGCCAGCAGATCGCGGGAGTCGGCCACCACGCAGAGGACGCCGGTGCGGCGCTCCTCGTTCCGGCAGATCTCACAAAGGGGCTCGGCCGAGAGGTGAAAGCAGCGTTGGCATTGGCCCACCTGGCTGCGAGCCGCCAGCAGGGCATCGGCGAAGGCCTGGATCTGCTCGCTGGGCTGACGCAGCAGATGCAGGGCCAGCCGCTGGGCCGTGCGTGGGCCGATGCCCGGCAGCCGCTCGAACTGGTCGATCAGCCGGGCCAGGGGGCGGGTGAAACCGCTCAGGACGGGCGCCGCAACTGGGCGGAATCTAGGGGCGCCCTTCCGTTGGTTGAACCGGCCCGTCGCCGGCGGCCCCCGGGCGGGAGAATGCCGCCAGCTTCACCGTTGGTGCGATGGATTCTCTGAAGGACCCACAGGCCCTGCTGCGCCGCCTGCTGCCACTCCTGCTGGCGGGCGTGCTGGCCCTGGCCGTGAGCGCCTGCAGCGCCGCCGCCGCCGGACTCAACTCCTTCCAAAGTCCCGACGGGCGCTACGCCTTCCTCTACCCCACCGGCTGGACGCGGGTCCAGGTGAGCGAGGGGCCGCAGGTGGTGTTCCACGACCTGATCAATGCCGATGAAACCCTCAGCCTGGTGGTGTCCGATGTGAACAGCACCAACAGCCTCGAGAACCTGGGGAGCGCCGTGGCCGTGGGCGAGAAGCTGCGCCGGGTGGTGATCGCCCCCGAGGGCAGCGGCCGTGAAGCCGAGCTGGTGGAGGCGTCGGAGCGGGAGGACGGCGGTCGCACCTTCTACGACCTGGAGTACGCCGTGCATCTCAACGACCGCGACCGCCATGAGCTGGCGACGGTGGTGGTGGACCGCGGCCGCCTTTACACCTTTGCCGCCAGCACCAATGAGCTGCGCTGGCCGAAGGTGAAGGGCCTGTTCCATCAGGTGATCAGCTCCTTCACCCTGCGGATCTGATGGGGGCCGCCTCCCCCGGCGTGGTGATCGTCGGGGGAGGCCTGGCGGGTGGCCTGCTGGCCCTGGCCCTGCGCGAGCTGGGCGCGCCGGTGACGCTGATCGATGCCGCACCGGCCGAGACCTCTGTGGAATCCGCCTCGGCGATCAGCTATGGCGCCGTGCCGGGCTGGCCCCTGGCCCCCACGCCGCTGGCCCGGCTGGCGGCGCGCGCGCCGCGCCTCTGGCGGCGTCTGCAGCGCCGACACGGTGCGCTCGGCTGGCGGGCCAGCGGCCTGCGGCTGCATGGCGAGAATCCGGCCCTGCGCGGATTGAGCCGCCTCGGGGTGCTGCCCTTCGGCCAGGTGGATACGGCGGTGCTGGATCGTCGCTGGCCGGAGCTGCTGGCGGCGGCAGGGGTGGAGCGGATCACGGCTGCGGTGCAGCGGTTGGATCCGCTGCCTGGTGGGGGCGCTGCGCTGGCCCTTCCCAACGGCAGCCGCTTGCGGGCTGCGGTGATGGTTCTGGCGGCGGGCAGTGGCTGCCGCCGGCTCTGGCCCCAGCTGCCGGATCGCTGCCGCACGAGCTGGGCGGCCGTGCTCGCGCTGCCGGCCGTGCCGGCCGCCCTGGGGCGTGGGGTCTGCTGGCTGCCGCAGCGCTTTGCGCGCGTTCCGCTGGAGCGGCGCGCCGGCCAGCTGCAGGCGCCTGAGTGGGTGCTGGATCCCGGGCTGGTGCCTTGGGGGCATGGGGCCCTGCTGGGGCAGCTGACATTGGTGCGTCCTGCCCTGGGGGCGGGCCTGCCGCCGGAGGCGGCGGGGATCGAGCTGCAGCTGCGCCAGGCCTTGGCGACCGATCCCTGGGGGGCGCCGCTCGCTGCCCTGCCGGGGGCACTGCGCCAGGCCGCAGTGGCCTTCTGCAGCGATGGCCTGCCGCTGGTGGGCCTCCTGGCCCCGGGGATCTGGGCGTTCACCGGCTTCAGTGCCGGCTTCTCGCAGGCGCCGGTGCTGGCGCCGCTGCTGGCGCGCTGCCTGGTGGGGGCGGCTGAGGCGGGGGCGGCTCAGACCGAGTTGCGTCGCCTCGGGCTCTGGCCGTTGCACCCGGGGGCTGACACCGGCGGGGGATTGCAGCAAGCTGGCCCCCATGACAGCGACCGCCCCTCCCCCCGCCACGCCTGAGCCCAGGCGGGGGCTGCAGCGTGTGCAGGAGCGTTGGAACGGCTTGAGCGATCACGCCCAGGTGGGGGTGAGCCTGGCGGCCGTGAGCGGTGGCCTGCTGTTCTGGGCGCTGTTCTGGCCGGTGCCCACGGAAGTGATGGGCACGGGCGTTCTGATCTACCCCGACAACGCCGGCATCCTCAACGCCCGCTCCGGTGGTCAGGTGCGGGAGGTGGCCGTGAAGGTGGGCGAGCGGGTGCAGCGCGGCCAGGTGCTGATGCAGCTCTATCTGCCCGTGCTTGAGCGCCAGCTCGCCCAGCAGCGCGGCAACCTGCGCCAGCTGGAGCGGCACAACCAGAGACTCGATGCCCGCGATGCGTTGCGTCTGAGCACCGAGAAGAAGTCTCTGGATACGGCGCTGGCCAAGTACGCCGACGATCGCCGCCGCTATGGCGAGCTCCAGACGACCTATGCCCGCAAACTGCGCAACCTCGAGTGGCTGGCGAAGCGTGACGTGGTGGCGCCGCTCTCCACGGCCGTGGTTTCGGCGGAGCAGGGGCTGACCAGCACCAGCGTCAATCTCGACGACGTAAAGATCTCGGAGAAGAACGTTGTCACCAACTACCAGCAGGTGAAGCTCACGATCGAGACCCAGGCCCTGCAACGCCGCTATCAGATCGACGATCTGAAGCGCGAGATCGAGGTGACTGAGGCCAAGATCGCCTACGACGGCAAGGTGCAGGCCGAACGCGACGGCACCGTGCTCGATCTGCAGGTGATTCCGGGGCAGACCGTGGGAACCGGCCAGCGCCTGGGCACGATCGGTCGGCCGGAGCAGCCCCAGGCCAAGGACCGGCCGCTCAAGGCCGTGGCCTACTTCTCCCCCGCCGATGCCCGCCGCCTGCCGCTGGGCCTGCCGGTGGAGGTGGTGCCCCTCTGGAAACAGCGCGGCCGTTTCGGGGGGATCGTGGGCACCGTGCGCCAGGTGCTCACCCTGCCCGCCACCGAGGACGACATCTCCACCACCCTCGGCAACCCCCAGCTGGCCCAGGAGATCGTCAAGAACGGCCCGGTGATGCGCAGTGAGATCGAGCTGCAGCACGACCCCTCCAGCGTGGATGGCTATCGCTGGACCCTCTCGGGCGGCAGCGGTGTGTTCCCGATCCGCGACGGCCTCACCATTTCCACCCATGCCTATGTGGAGTGGCGCTCGCCGATCACCTACGTGCTTCCCGGTCTGCGCTCACTCACCGGCGGCTATCGCACCCCCTGGATCGATCTGCGTTGGAATCGGCCCGCCCTGCGTCAGCCCAACACCATCCCATGACCCCACGCCTGCCCACGATCCGCAATGCCCTGCTGCGCCAGGAGCTTCCCTGGCTGGTGAGCGAGGTGGTGCTGCTGCTGATTCTGTTCAACGCCAACCCCCCCGAGCTCTGGTTCTGGCTGGTGGTGCTGGTGGTGGTGCTCCTCTACCGCGTCGAGCGTTGGTGGTCGTCGCGACCGGGGGCCTGAACCTCCCGTTCGTGCCCGTCAACGCACCAGGGACTGCCAGGCACGCTCGGTCTCGGCGAGGGTCTGATCGATGCGATGCAGCACCATCAGGCGGGTGGCCACCTGCTCCAGCTGTTGTGGGCTGAGGGCGGCAAAGGCATCGCGATGGCTCGGTTGCAGCAGGGCCTCGAGATCGAGATGCTCTCTCGCTTCTGCCGGTGGGAGGCGTAGCTGCATGGAACTGCCCAGCACCTGCTGCCAGCGCAACAGCCGCTCGCCCACGGCGGCGCTGAAGCGCAGCGCCGCCTGGTGATGCGCTTCCAAACCCCAGCTCTGCCAATGGGGGGTCGGCAGACGACGCAGCTCGTCGAGGTCGAGGATCAACGTCTCACAGGCCTGATCCAGCAGATCCCAGAGCCGGGCCACGGGATGCTGCTCCGCCAGGCTCCCCAGCTCCAGCAGGGCGCTCTGGCGTTGATCGCGCAGGCTGAGCAGCTCGCTGCGCAAGCTGCGCAGTTGCGCACCCAGGGCCCGGCGCTGCTGGGGCTGCTGACCCACGAAGGTCTGCATGGTGGTGCCCAGGTCAACCAGCAGCTGCAGCAGGCCGAGGCGTTGCTGCATCCGCGCCCGTGACGGCCAGAACAGCCGCAGGCTCAGCAGGGCGAGCAGGACGCCGAAGGCCGTCCAGAACAACCGCAGCGTGATCCAGCTCTCGAGCTGGTGCTCATGGCTCAACCAGCCCATGATCACCACGAAGCAGCTCACGCCGTAGCCCACGGTGAGCCGCAGCCAGGCCGCAAGCGCCCGCACCAGCAGCAGAGCCAGGGGCAGGGCCACCATCACCGGCAACTGCCCCCAGGCCCGGTAGGCGAAGAACACCACGATCGCTCCCAGCAGGGTGCCGATCAGCCGCTGACGCCCCAGCTCCAGCGTGTTGCCGTAGTTGCCGACCGTGACGCTGAGCACGGCCAGGGAGGCGTAGGTCGCAAAGGTGATGCCGGTGAGGCTGGCGAAGCCGTTCACCACCATCACCGTGCCGGCGAGCCGCAGGGTGTCGCGCATTCCCCCCTGGCTCATGGGGCCGTGGCCCCCGACGGTTCGATGGCGTTGATCAGGGATTGGCGGCTCTGCAGCAGAGCGGCCAGGTTCCTGCCCTGTTGGGCGATGCTCAGCAGCAGGGGCTGGGAGCTGCCCAGTCGATCGGCTTCGGCCAGCCAGAGATCTGTGCTGGATCGGCAGGCCCCATGGCAGGCCGGTCTGGAGGTGTTGGGACGCAGGCTCTCTTCCAGCTCGTTGAGGCAGCGGAGCACCAGGGAGTGCTGTTGGGGTTCAAGCTGAAGCAGTAAGGGTTCCAGCAACAGCCATTGGCGCAGCAGCTGGCGCCAGAGATCACCGGCCTGGCCCCAGCGCCAGCGCAGCCGTTGGGCGCGCTTCGGCAGGGTCGTGGCCTGGCCCAGGGCCCGCACAGCCTGCAGGCGCTGGATCTGCGGCAGGAGCTCCTGGGAGCGCAGCAGCGGTGGCGGCGCGCCCCCGCTGAGCAGCCAGTGGCGAAACAGGCGCATCTGCCGCGCTGTCTGCTCGGCGATCGCCTGCTCCACGCCGGGGAGTTGCGCCAATGGATGGCGGGGCCAGAACACCCAGGTGGCGACCTGGGCCATGCCGATCCCCACCACGCTGGCGAAGGCCAGATCGAACACCAGGGCCCAGGTGAAGTGGGTGGCACCGCCGATGACCTGCACGCCCCAGCAGAGCAGGTAGCCAAAGCCCACGCCCTTGGCCAGACCCAAGCCACGCACCAGGGCACCCGTGGCCAGCAGGCTGATCCCGAGCATCGGCCAGGCGCTGGAGAAGTCCTTCAGCACCATGGCGGTGAGGATGCCGATCAGGGCTGCGCCGATCATCTCGGCGATGCTGCGGGCCGGGGTGAGGTCGTTTTCGTTGATGAACACGACCACCATCAACAGGCCGAGCGACAGGACGCCCCCGCGGCCGGCCCAGAGCACCACCCCGATGGTGAGCGTGGCCGCCAGCCAGGTGCGCAGGGCGTTGCGCCACAGGGGGCTCAGGGCGGGCCTTGCTGTTGGCATGGCGAAGGCCTCGCTCAGGGGGTGGCGGCGTTGATCGAAACCTGCAGCTGCGGCTGGAGCCGCTGATCGGGATCGCGTGGCACCGGCAGCAGCTCCCGCAGCAGCCGGGCGTAGGTGATGTTCACCCCAACGGTGGCGTTGATCCGCTGCACCAGGCTTCTGATCAGGCGGTCCTGGGTGAACGAGAGGTCGATCTCGCTGGACAGGCCGGTGAGGTAGCGCAGCCTCACGTCACGGAAGGCCTCCAAGGCGGCCGCCACCCCCCGCCTGGCGGCGCTGAGCTTGGCCAGGCTGGCTTCGTGATTGAAAAAGGCCTGCTCCAGCCGCAGCCGGATCTGATTGCGACTGGCGGCGTACTGCTGGGTTGCGGCGGCTTCCCGCTTGGCCAGGGCCCGTGCTTCACCCGCGGTGGTGCCGGCATCGAACAGCAGCCAGGTCATCGTCAGCCCCACCGACCAGTCCCAGCCGTTGTTCGAGCTGAGGGGCAGCGCTGTGGAGCCGCAGCAGCCGCCACCGCCCAGCTCGAAGTTGCCCAGGCTGGAGAGGCTGCTGCTGCCACCGGCATTGGCGAACAGCGCCAGCTTCGGCAGCAGAGCGGCCGCCGTGGCCTGCTTCTGCTGGGCCAGGACCTGGCGCGTCGCCAGGATCGCCTCGAGCTCCGGGTTGCCGCGGTAGGCCGCCAGCAGGCTTTGCTCCAGGTTGAGCGGCCAGCGGGGTTGCACCACGATCGGATCGCTGGCGCTGGGGGTGACATCCGCCGGAAGGTTGAGCACCACCGCCAGCTGGCGGCGGGCAATCGCCCGATCCGCCATGGCCTGGATCAGCGTCTCCTGATCCGAGGCCTCAATCGCCCGGCGCCGCAGCACATCGAGCCGGGGCACAAGGCCGGCCTGCTTGAGATCGAGGCTGTCCTGCAGGATCAGCAGGTCGTTGCGCACGTTGGCGTCGTAGACGCGCACCAGCTGCTCGGCCTGCTGGAGCTGGTAGTAGGCCTCGCTCACCTGCAGCTGCAGGGAGCGGAGTTCGTTGGCGTAGGTGTTGCGCTGTTGCTGCAGGTTGGCCCGGGCGGCCTGCACCTTGGGGGTGCGGGCGAAGTCGAGCAGGGCGTAGTTGAGCTGCAGGCCCCCCTCAAACGCGCTGGTGCCTGAGGTGGCCTTCACCCAGCCGCCTTCGGGCACGTAGAACGCCCCCGCGGTGGGTTGGCCGTTCTGGCTGGCGCTGGAGCCGGGATTGGTCGGGGTGAGCAGGCCATTGCCCGCGAACTGGGGCCCGAAGCCCAGGTTGTCGTTGGTCTGCAGGGAGGTCTCGGTGGAGCGGCTGCGGGCATAGCCGCCGCCGGCGAAGGCGCTGATGGTGGGCCAGTAGGTGCCCATCGCCGCCTGAA
>JBEGQE010000105.1:0-2653 GCA_041181145.1 Cyanobacteriota bacterium | reverse complement strand
TGGCGCCGGGGCGGGCCTGCAGGCGGCGGTTGAGGCGTCCGGTGAGGGCCTTGAGCAAGGCGGCATCACCGGGCTCGAGCCCCTGCTCCTGGGCATAGGCCGCCAACGCTTCGGGCTTCGGCACCACCAGGGCCCCGAGGGCCTTGCGGTCCTGGCCCACCAGCATCACCTGCTCCACCAGGCTGCAGGCCACCAGGCACTCCTCCAGCGGACCGGGCTCAATGTTCTCGCCGCTGCTGAGCACGATCGTGTCCTTGGCGCGGCCCGTGAGCACCAGGGTGCCGTCCGCCAGGAGCTGGCCCAGATCGCCGGTGTCGAACCAGCCCTCCCCATCGAGCACCTTGGCGGTGGCCTCCGGCTTGCCGAGGTAACCGGCCATCACCTGGGGGCCGCGGGCCAGCACCTTGCCCCGTGCCCCCAGGGGCAGCAGCGCTCCCGTCTCGGGATCCACGATGCGCAGCTCGGTGCCCGGCAGCGGCTGGCCGGCACTGCCGCGGCGGTTGCGCCAGCGGCGCCGGCAGGTGAGCACCGGGCTGGTCTCGGTGAGGCCGTAGCCCACCAGCAGCTCGATGCCGATCGCTTCGAAGAAGGCATCCACGTGAATCGCCAGGGCGCCGCCACCGCTGATGGCCGTGCGCAGGCGGCCACCCACCAGCTGCTGGCGCACCTTGGGCCAGAACAGCCGCGCCGCCAGGGCATGCAAGGGCCAGCTCAGGCCAGCGCCGGCGGCGGCCAGGGCGCGGCGGCTGAGGGGCTCGGGGCGAAGGGTGAGGTCGGCGGCGATGCGGCGCTGAAGGCTGTGGAACCGGCTCAGCGCCAGGGCCGCGCGCAGCAGCCGCTGGCGGGACGCCGGCATGGCGGCCAGGGCGTCCTCAAAGCCGCTCAGCAGGGCCTCCCACAGACGCGGCACGCTGATCAGGTACTGCGGCCGCACCCGCTGCAGGTCGGGCCGCAGCTGCTTGAGGGTGGTGTAGGTCTGCGCGCAACCGCAGGAGAGCAGGAAGTATTCGGCGCTGCGCTCGTAGGCATGCCAGATCGGCAGCACGCTCAGCACCGCATCGCCGGGCCGGGGCGCCACCGCCACCCCCAGCTGGCGCAGCTGGTGCAGCAGGTTGGCGTGGCTGAGCGGCACACCCTTGGGCTGGCCGGTGGTGCCGGAGGTGTACAGCACGGTGGCCAGACGCTGCGGATCCGCCGCCGGCCAAGGGGGGGCGGCCGCCGTCGCCCCTCGCTCCAGCAATTGCTCCCAGCTCACACAGGGCAGGCCGGCCGCTGCCGCGGCGGGCGGCTCGCCCTGCAGCAGCACCACCGCCCGCAGACGGGCGAGCAGCTCAGGCCCCAGCTGCAGCGGCTCCAGCAGGGCCGCCGATTCGAGCACCAGGGCCACGGCGCCGCTGTCGGCGGCGATGTAGCGCAGCTCCTCGGCCGGGGCACCGCTGCCCCGCACGGCATCGGCGGCCCCCAGGCGCATCAGGGCCTGATCCGCCACCAACCAGCGCGGGCTGTTCTCGGCGAACAGGGCCACCACATCACCGGCGCCGATGCCCAGGCTGGCCAGTCCCGCCGCCGCCTGCTCGATCGCTTGCCGCAGCTCCCGGTAGCTGAAGCGCTGGGGTGGCCGGGCGTGGGGAGCCTCCAGGGCGAGGGCATCGCCATAGCGCTCCGCCAGCACCGGCCAAAGCTGCTCGAGGCCCTCCAGCGCGCTCCAGTCGCTGCGCAGGGCCAGGGCACGCTGATCGTCGGCGCTGCCGCTCCAGGCGATCGCAGCGGGCTGGGCAGCGGATGGGAGGCGCTGGGCGGAGGAGGCGGAGGGGGCGGCCATCGCAGGCGGGGGCGGCGAGAACGGCGCCCCGGTCTTACCACCCTTCCAGGGTGTCCTGGGGGGTGGGGGGCCGCAGCGCCAGGCCGAACCGCCGGGCGAAGCACTGCAGCAACAGCGGCCGCAGGGCCCGGGCGGTGAGCTCGGGCCGCACGTCGACCAGGCGGCCCACCGGCCGATCGCGGATGCCACAGGGCACCACGGCGGCGAAGCCGGACAGGTCGGCCTCCACATTCAGGGCCAGGCCGTGCTGGGAGATCCAGCGGCGTGCCCCCACTCCGATCGCCGCCACCTTTGCCCCGTCCAGCCACACACCAGTGAGCCCCTCGATCCGCTCCCCCCCCAGGCCGAGCAGCTCCAGCAGATCGAGCACCACCCCCTCCAGGTCACGCAGATAACGGTGCAGATCGGCCCCGTGGCGCTGCAGGTTGAGCACCGGATAGAGCACCAGCTGACCGGGGGTGTGGTGGGTCACCTCGCCGCCGCGGTCGATGCGGAACAGGGGGGCCGGCGGTGCGGACGGATCGAAGCCGAGGAAGGCCGGATCAGCGCCGCGGCCCAGGGTGTAGCAGGGTTCATGCTCCAGCAGCAGCAGGGCATCGGGCCCATCGGGATGCGCCAGCAGCCGCTCCTGCAGCTGGCGCTGCCAGGCCCAGCCCAGGGGGAACGGCACCGGCCCCTCGGCTTGGAAACAGATTGCGTCGCCGGTGGTGGGAATCACGCACCGTTCCTAGCGTTCAGACATCCCCACCGCCTCAGGAGCCACGGGATGAAGCTGTTGATCCACGGCCGCAACCTGGAGGTCACTCCAGCGATCCGCGACTACACCGAAGA
>JBEGQE010000104.1:0-10728 GCA_041181145.1 Cyanobacteriota bacterium | reverse complement strand
AGCTGCTGATTTCCCTGGATCCCTTGTCCTGACTGGCTTTTGGAGGATGGGGGTCGTGGGGATCGAACCCACCTAAGGCGGATTATGAGTCCGCTGCATTCACCAGATTGCTAGACCCCCGCGGGCCGAAGCAGCCTGCAGGCGGGGTTGATCTACCAGAGACCGCGCACCACGCGGGAGCCGGGCTGGGGCCAGGCCACCGGCGCTGGGGCGCTGCAACCACCCTGGGGCAGACCCTGGCAGAAGCCGTTGTTGATGTCCGCGGTGCGCCAGGGCATCGGATTGCTCTGGTTCTCCAGCAGCACCTGGTAGGTGTTCTCCACGGCGGAGCCGTCCCACACGATCGTCTGATCCGGGAAGCCGAGGCCCATCACCTTGGTGCCATCACCGCCACCCATGGCGATGCCGAGCACATCGGTGATCTGGTGGGTGATGTCGATGCCGCGGGCGTAGGGCGCCGTGTAGCTGTAGAAGCGCCGTTCCATCAGTTCGGCGGTGGTCGTCACCGGCCCGCAGCGGGTGATCTCCACCGGGGCGCCGCCGGCCACGGGGGCCTCCAGGCTGGTGGTGCACACCACCGGTCCCGCCTGCGCCTCAGTCGTTGCACCCACTGTTGCAACCACCGTTGCACCCGTCGCCGCGGCCGCCAGCAGCAGCCGGGCCCCGACCAGCACCTTGCGGCCCGCCATGGTCTCTATTGCAATGCTGCGCGCAAACTAGACAATCCAACCCGTCAACGCCAGAGGCATGACCCAGTCGCTCCAGCTGCCCACCACCAGCGCTGAGCAACGGCAGCGGCTGCTGCAGCTGCTGGCGGAGCGCGCCTACCGCCACGGCAGCTTCACCCTGGCCTCCGGCCGCACCAGCAACCACTACGTGAACTGCAAGCCCGTGAGCCTGAGCGGCGAGGGGCTGGCGCTGCTGGCGGCGCAGATGCTGGAGCACGTGGAAGCCGATGCCGTCGCCGTGGCCGGCCTCACCCTCGGGGCCGATCCGCTGGTGAGCGCCGTGGCCCAGGCCGCCGCCCTGGCAGGGCGCAACCTCGATGCCCTGATCGTGCGCAAGGAGCCCAAGGGCCACGGCACCGGCGCCTGGCTGGAGGGTCCGCTGCCGGCCGCCGGCTGCCGCATCACCGTGCTGGAAGACGTGGTCACCACCGGCGGCTCCTCGCTCAAGGCCGTGAAGCAGCTGCGCGAAGCCGGCTACACGGTGGAGCGGGTGATCACGATCGTGGACCGCCAGGAGGGGGGCCTCGAAGCGATGACCGCCGCCGGCCTGGAGCTGCGCAGCCTGTTCCTGCTGGAGGAGGTGGCCGCCCTCTCGGCCACCCTGTCGGCCACCCAAGCCAGCGCCGCCATCTGAGCGCACACCGGTCGGTTGCCGGTGATCGCTGGTCTGTCGCTGGCCGATCAGCACCCGGTCGCTGTCCGCAGATCTCCGGATCTGCAGATCTCCGGATCTGCGCCCACAATCGCGCTCAAGTGCGCTCACATCAGGAGCGTTCCGCACACCCACCCACCCCAGTCCGCGACCCACCGGCCCCGCCAGCACCCGCTGGCCATCGCTTCGCCCCACCCAAGCCCGCGCTGCCCGTGCCTGAGCCCGCCGCACCCCCAGCCGTCCGCTGGAGCACACCGATCAGCCTGATCCGCCTGGAGGGGGCCGATGCCCGGCGCTTCCTGCATGGCCAGAGCAGCCAGGCGATCGAGCTGGCGGCGCCGGGCGATTGCCTGGCCACGTGCCTGATCACGCCCACCGGGCGGATTCGGGCCCTGGCCCTGGTGCGGGTGGATGCCAGCGGCGCCGATCTGCTGGTGCTGGCGGGCGAGGGCAGCAGCGTGCACCAGGCCCTCGATCGCGTGCTGTTCCCCGCCGATCGCGTGCGGCTGGGCGCACCGGAGCCGGCCGTGCTGGTGCGCTGGCTGGGCGACCGCCGCAGCGGGCCTGAGCGCAGCCCTGCCAGCCCAGGCCGCCGGCAGCCCGCCGATCACGCCAACCTGCTGCGCCCCGGCGTGGACCTGGGCGCCGGCGCCGATCAGGCCGCCTGGCTGCAACGGGCCGGCACGCCCCTGCCGGCCTGGCTGGAGGCCCTGCCCGAACTCACGGCGGCCCGGGTGGAAGGCCAGCGGCTGCGCCAGGGCTTCCCGGCCGCCCCCGGCGAACTGAACGACGACACCAACCCCTTCGAGCTGGGCCTGGCGAACTGGGTAAGCCTGAACAAGGGCTGCTACGTGGGCCAGGAAACCCTGGCCAAGCTGGCCACCTACGACGGCGTCAAGCAGCAGTTGCGCCACTGGCGCGCCCCCCTCTCCGGCCCTGCGGCGGCCGACGCCTGCGCCCCCGGAACGCCCCTGTTCACAACGGCCGGCGGGCGGGCCGGTGTGATCACGTCGCGGTTGCTGGGCCCCGATGGCCTGGAGGGCCTGGCCCTGGTGCGCCGCGCCGCCCTGACCGAGGCGGAGCTGCAGGTGCTGCCGGAGGCCGGCCCGATCCCGCTGGAGATCCGCACCCCCGGCGGCTTCGTGGCCCCGCCGGTGGGCGCCGGCGGCCGCAGCTGATCGCGGCTCAGTCCCGTTCAGCCGCGTCGGCCGTCAGCAGCCAATGGGCCACGGCCCAGGTGGCGAGGCTGTCGTCGTGGTTGTAGCGGAAGATCCAGCGCAGGTTGTGGCGTGAACCGCGGCCATCGGCCCCCACCCCCAGCCGCCAGCGGCGCCACCACAGCAGCGCCCGGGCTCCGTCCACGCCCTTCTGGCGCCAGCGGAACCCCAGCCAGCCGGCCACTGCCTTCAGGCCATAGCCATTGGTGGGCAGCCACCAATGGCGGCGCAGGCGCTGGTGCACATCGAGCAGCCGTTCCCGCAGGGCGGCGATCTCGCGCTCTGGCACCCCCTGGCGCTGGGCCAGGCGCACCAGGGCCAGCCGTTCGGTTTCGCCGTAGTGCAGCACCGGCCAGCCGGGGTGGGCGTTGAGCAGGTGCTGCAACCGCTGCCACAGGCGCGCCTCGCCGTGCTCGATCAGGGCCAGCATCGGCCGGTAAGGCGCCTGGGTGGCCTCGCGGGGATCGGGCCAACGGCCGTCGGCCTGGCGCTGCAGCAGCACGAAGCCGTGCAGGAAGTCGTCGCGGGCGTCCGGATCGGATTCGATGTCGTAGATCAGCACCCCGGGCGCCTCCGCCAGCTCCGGCAGGGCGATGCCGTGCTCGCGCCGCAGGGGCGTGCCATCGCGCTGCACCCGCGCCTGGGTCACCAGCTGCTCGGCCACCTCCGCGTGCTGCTCGCCATGCACCGCCAGCGCCTCGGCCAGGGCGTCCGGGTCGGCGCCGGCCAGCTGCTCGAGCGAGCGGATGCCCTGCTCCAGCAGCATCTCGCGCCGCTTGGCACCGATGCCGCTCACCTCACTGAGATGGCCCTCGGCCGCGGCCACCTGATCGCAGGCGGCGCGCCAGCCGCACAGCACGCATTTCTTGCGGTCGGCCACCAGCGGCGGCGGCTCGGGGCTGGCCAGCTCGGCCGCCAGCTTCAGCAGGGCCTCATCCAGCTGGCGCGGCAGGCTGCCGGTGAGGGACAGGGCCTCCTGCTGCAGCGCCCGCCCGGCCCAGGCCAGCACCAGGCCGGTGCGCACCGGCGCCTGCTGCTCCTGCTCCAGCAACCGCCCCCACAGGGCCAGCACCAGCCGGTGCTCACGGGTGGTGTTGCGGCCCTGGCGGAACAGCACCGGCCGGTAGCTGTGGTCGCCCCAGCGGCTGCCCCCCTCCACCCGCTGCAGCAGCGGCGGATGGGCCTCCAGCCGCAGGGTCACCCCGCCTGATCCAACGCCAGCGCCGCGCAACCGCAGGCCCACCAGCGCCGGCGCCCCTGCCAGGGCCGCCGCCTCACCGCGGCCGGGCCGCTGGGGGAACAGGGTGGAAAACCCGCGGCGCTGTTCATCGAGCTGCAGCTCGCGGTGGGCCGTCCACTGCCGCTGCTGCGGGTCGCCGAACCGGTCGAGCCAGGCGCGCCGCTTGCAGCGCAGCCAGCTGCGCAGCAGCCGGTCGTTGAGCAGGATCTCGCTGGGCACGGGCTTCACCGTAGGCGGCAGCGCGGGTGGCCGTCCGCCCGGCCGGCACCCCATCACCCGCCAAGGGGCAGCCGGGCTGCTAGCACGATCGGCAACGCCCCTGTGCCCCAGCCCCGATGGCTTCCGCGCCCCTGCCCCTCGAGGCCAGTCCGATCGCCTTCGGCACCGATGGCTGGCGCGGCATCCTCGGGGTCGACATCACCGTGGAGCGCCTGCTCACGGTGGCGGCCGCCTCCGCCCGCGAGCTGGAGTTCTCGGCGCCGGAGGGCCTCAGCAGCCGCGAGATCGTGATCGGCTACGACCGCCGCTTCCTGGCACCGGAGCTGGCGGAGGCGATCTGCAGTGCCGTGCGCGGGGCAGACCTGGTGCCGGTGCTGGCGGATGCCCCGATCCCCACCCCCGCCGCCAGCTGGGCCGTGGTGGAGCGCCAGGCCCTGGGGGCCCTGGTGATCACCGCCAGCCATAACCCACCCGAATGGCTGGGTCTGAAGATCAAGGGTCCTTTCGGCGGCTCGGTGGAGGGCGATTTCACCCGGCGGGTGGAGCAACGCCTCGAGGCCGGCGGCATCACGGTGCCGATCCCCGGCGAAACCCTGCGCTTCGATGCGATGGGCACCTACCTGGCGGGCCTGAAGGCGAAGGTGAACACGGCGGCGCTGAGTGCCGGGCTGGAGCGCCTGGGCCTGCAGGTGATCGTGGATCCGATGCACGGCTCGGCCGCCGGCGGCCTCAGCCGCCTGCTGGAGGGCGCCGCCGCCAGCGATCACCTGCGCGAGATCCGGGCAACGCGCGACCCGCTGTTCGGCGGCAACCCGCCGGAACCCCTGGCCGCCTACCTGAGCGAGCTGATCGCCGAGGTGCGCGCTTCCACCCTGGCCGGCCGGCCGGCGGTGGGCATCGTGTTCGATGGCGACGGCGACCGCATCGCCGCGGTGGATGAGCACGGCCGCTTCTTCAGCACCCAGCTGCTGATGCCGCTGTTCATCGACCACCTGGCCGGGGCCAAGGGGCTGCCCGGCAGCGTGATCAAGACCGTGAGCGGCTCCGATCTGATGCAGCTGGTGGCCGAGGGCCTGGGCCGTCCGGTGCTGGAGAAGGCGGTGGGCTTCAAGTACATCGCCGCCGAGATGCTGGCCAGCACGGTGCTGGTGGGCGGTGAGGAATCGGGCGGCGTGGGCTTCGGCGGCCACCTGCCCGAACGCGATGCCCTCTATGCGGCACTGCTGCTGATCGAGGCGCTGGTGGAGGGCGGCCAGCCCCTGGGGGAGCGGATCAACGCCCTGCAACAGCGCTGCGGTGGTGCCGCCGCCTACGACCGCCTCGATCTGCGCCTGCGCGACATGGCCACCCGCCAGCGCCTGGAGGCCCTGCTGGCCGCTACCCCTCCGCGGGAGGTGGCGGGCCTGCCGGTGCAGGAGGTGATCACCACCGACGGCGTGAAACTGCGGCTCGGCCCCAGCCATTGGCTGATGCTGCGCTTCTCGGGCACCGAACCGCTGCTGCGCCTCTATTGCGAAGCCCCCAGCGATACCCGCGTGGCCGAGGTGCTCAGCTGGGCGCGGCAGCTGGCGGAGGGGATCTGATGGCCAGCCCGGTCCCACCCGTCACCCCGTGCCCCAGCGTGCTGGTGATCGCCAGCGGCAATGCCGGCAAGGTGCGCGAGTTCAGCGCCCTGCTGGCCGGGCTGAACCTCGAAACCCGGCCACAGCCCGAGGGGCTGGAGGTGGAGGAAACGGGCAGCACCTTCGCCGAGAACGCCCGCCTGAAGGCGGTGGCGGTGGCCCGGGCCACCGGCTGCTGGGCCCTGGCCGACGACTCGGGCCTGAGCGTGGAGGCCCTCGGCGGAGCCCCCGGCGTGCAGTCCGCCCGCTACGCCGACAGCGACACCGCCCGGATCGAGCGGCTGCTGCGGGAACTGGCGAGCGCCAACCCATCCACCGCCAGCGCAGACCAGCCGGCTGGGGCCAACCGCAACGCCCACTTCACCGCCGCCCTGGCCCTGGCCGATCCCCGGGGGGAGGTGGTGCTGGAGGTGGAGGGGCGCTGCCCCGGCACGATCCTGGAGGCCCCGCGCGGCAGCGGCGGCTTCGGCTACGACCCGATCTTCTTCGTGCCGGAGATCGGCCTCAGCTTCGCCGAGATGGCGCCGGCGCAGAAGGCCGAGCTCGGCCACCGCGGCCGGGCCTTCGCCGCCCTGAAGCCGCAGCTGGCCGCCCTGCTGGGCCGCTCCCCCACCCCCGGCTGACTCCCCGCTGGCCCGCAGTCCCCGCCCCTGCCTCAGGAGAGGCAGTAGTCGAGGGCCAGGCTCACGAAGCGCTCCGGCGGCGGCGCCTCATCGGGGTTGAAGCTGTCGGCGGCCATGTGGGCGTAGGGCATCGGCCGTGGGCCGCCGCCACCGCGCTGATCGATGCGCAGCAGCCGCACCCGGCCGAGGCCGAGGGCCTGGGCGGTGCCCTCGGCCTGGCGGCGACCGCTGCTCAGGGCGCGCCGCAGCAGGGTGGTCTGCAGGTCGGCCTCGCTGCCCCCGGCGGCCTGGGCCGTCATGCCCCGCAGGCTCACCCCCTCCAGGCGGCCGGCGGTCTGGATCAAGGCGTCGTAGCGGGCCTTGCTCACCTGGCCGGACACCGAGGTGCTGGCGTGCTCGCGGATCGGACTGGCGCCGGCTCCACTGCCCCCGCCGCTGCGGTAGGTGCTGGGGGCGGGGATCGTGAGCTCACCGCTCACCAGCGGCCGCAGGGCCGCCCGCAGCGCCGCCAGGCGGCCGTTGAGCTGCGCCATCGCCTCGGCCTTGCTGGGGGCCACGGCCTCCAGGCCAAGATCGAAGCGGAAGCGATCGAAGGCGGCCTGGCCGCGCTCCTCCACCTGCAGCTGCAGCAGGGTGCCGCCGCAGCGATCCAGGCCGATCGGCGGCGCCTCCTGGGCCAGGGCCGCGGCGGGCAGCAGCGCCAGAGCCACCGCCAGGGCCACGCCGGCAGGGCGGTCACAGGCCGTCAGAACCATCGGAAACAGGCGAGTTCCCCGTGTCTAGGCGCGGCCGGCCGCTGTGGTGCAACTCAGCCATGACTGGCCGGCAGCCATCGGCGACCGGATGCAACCCAGCCCTTCAACCCTCGGCGCCGGGCTCAGCCGCCGTCAGCTCAGCCACCGCCAGATCGCCCACCGCCGGCATCCACTGGGCCAGCTGCCAGTCCACACCGCCGCTGCGCAGCATCGGGTCGTCCGCAATCAGGGCCTCCGCCGTGGCGTAATCGGGTGCCTGCAGCAGCAGCAGGCCGCCACCACCGGGCCGGCCCTCACCATCCACCAGGTAGCCGCTGCTGATCACCACGCCGCGGCCGCGCAGCGCCTCCACCCAGGCGCGATGGGCCGCCAGGTGCGGGCGCATGGCGCTGTAGGAACGCCGGAACGTTTCCGTTTTCACGAACCAGGGCACCGGGTCAGTCTCCGCCGCGCCCCATGCTGCTCAGGCCGGCGCCCAGCTGCCGTGCAGGCCGTGGGGCACCGCCAGCGGCAGCTCCAGCACCGCCACCTCCGCCAGCGACGCGGCATCGAGGATCACCAGGTCGCTGGCGCAGCGGGCGCCGTTCCACACCAGGCACAGCACCCAGCCGTCGTCTTCGGCGCTGGCGCCAGGCCGGGGCACCATCAGCGGCTCGCTCACGAAGCCCCGCGGCGCGGCGCTCCACAGGCGGCGCTCCCCGCTCTGCAGATCCAGCTTCTTGATCGCCTGCAGGGGGTCGTTGCCCTGCTCCCGCTCGGCCACCGCCATCCAGGCAAAGCGGCAGGGCAGCCCCTCCCGCTCCGGATTCACCGTGGCGAATTCGCAGCAGCGCTCGCTGTAACGGCGGGTCTGCACCGTGCCGCTGCCCAGATCGATGCGGCACTGCTCCAGCAGACCTTCATCAATCAGATCGAAATCGATCGTGCGGAAGTCCTGGTCGGGGCCGATGCTGGGGAAATCGGCGTAATAGATGCTGTCCACCACCAGCTGATCGCCCTCCTCCCAGGCGTTGAGGTGGTGGAACACGAAGCCGGCAGGCGCATCGATGATGCGCGGCTTCTGGCCGGCAAAGGCGCCGCTGTCGCGCGGGACGAGCCAGAACTTGGCCTGCCCGCCGGGCTGGGAGGCCAGGCACTGGGCGGCACCCTTCTGCCCCAGCACATAGGGCAGGGGGTTGAAGGCGATCGCGTTCTGCAGGAACACCGCCCAGTTGGGGGTGATGGCGAAGTCGTGCAGGAAGGCGAAGCCGCTGAAGCTGTCGCGGCGCTCGCTGAGCAGCTGGCCGGCCTTCACGCCGGTGGCAGGGTCGTCGGCCACCGCAAATTCCATCAGGCGGATCGTGCTGCGCGGCCCGGTCTTCACCCCGAAGGTCACCATCCGCGGCGCACCGTGGTGGCCGGGGTCGAAGCGGGGATGGGCGCTGAAGGCCTCGCCCTTCTGGAGCACGCCATCCAGCAGGGTGAGGCCACGGGTTTCGAGGGTGTCGGGATCGAGGGCATAGGGCTCAGCCGCCTCCCACAGGGCCAGCAGCTGATCGCCCAGGCGCACCACGTGGGTGTTGGCGATGTTCTTGAGGCGCAGATCGAAGGCGTTGGCCAGGGGCCCGCCGGGCTTCTGGGTGCCGAACACACCGCGGTAGAGGAAGCGATCGGCCTGCTCCTCGGCCTGCCAGCCCTCGGTGCGCACGAAGCGATTGCGCAGGCTGGCGGTGCCGCCGTCGAAGCGCAGGGCGGTGATCATGCCGTCGCCATCGAACGGGTGGTGCACCCACTGGCCGCCGCGCTCCAGCCGCCCAGGACCGTTGCGGTAGAGGGTCCCCTGCAGCTCCGGCGGAATCGCACCGCGGGCAGCCGTCACCGTCACCCCGTCCAGTTCCACGCCCACATTGCGGAAGGCGCTGGACCAATCGGCACGGTCGTAGGCCGGTGTCGCGGCATCGGCGGCGGCCGGAGCGGGAGCAACGGGCATGGCGGCGGTCACAGACGCTGGGACGCCATCATCGCGTAACGGAGTGTTAAGACGCGGTGCCGCGGCCCCGGCGCCCCCATCAGGGCCGGCCCGCGGCAGCTGCCGCCCCCTGTGCCGATGGGCGCTCACACCTCCCGCGGAAGTGCGCGCACATCAGCAGACAACCGCACACCGCAACCGCAAACCGCACATCGCAAACCGCAACCGCTCAGCCGCAGCACCCCAGCAGCCGCGAGCGGCCGTCAGCCGCCCGCCCGCTCCAGCACCCCCTTGCTGCTCGGCACGGCACCGGCCCGGCGCGGATCCACCTCGGTGGCCTGGCGCAGGGCGCGGGCGAAGGCCTTGAAGCAGGCCTCCACGATGTGGTGGGAATTCACGCCGTCGAGCTGGCGGATGTGCAGGGTGAGGCCGGCGTTGTTGGCCACCGCCACAAAGAACTCCTTCACCAGCTCGGTGTCGTAGCTGCCGATCTTCTGGGCCGGGATCTGCAGGCCGAAGCTGAGGTGCGGCCGGCCGCTGCAATCGAGCGCCACCTGCACCAGCGCTTCATCCAGCGGCGCCAGGAAGTGGCCGAAGCGGTGGATGCCGCGGCGATCGCCCAGGGCCTGGGCCAGGGCCTGACCCACAGCGATGCCCACGTCCTCATTGGTGTGGTGATCATCGATGTGGGTGTCGCCCGTGGCCTGGATGTCCAGATCGATCAGGCCGTGGCTGCTGATCTGATGGAGCATGTGATCGAGGAACGGCACGCCGGTGCTCACCGTGCAGCTGCCGCTGCCATCGAGCCCGAGGGTCACGCGCACATCGGTTTCGCCGGTGACGCGGTGGATCGTGCCTGTACGCATGGGGTTCCCCGGCCTGGGGGCTATGGATCGGAGACCCCGATCATGCACGGGCACAACAGGAAAGACAGGCCTAGGGTTTAAGCGAACTTATCGGCCGACCGCATGTCAAAAGCTCAACTAATGGCTTTTCTGGCCAAGGCCGAGGCCACCCCGGCCATCCAGCAGCGGATTGATGCCGCGGCCGATCTCAGTGCCGTGGTGGCCATCGGCCGGGAGGAGGGGTTCCTGTTCTCGGCCGCCAGCCTCGCCCGTCACCAGCGCGGCTGAACCCCCTCCCCGCAGCACGCTCACATGCCGGTGATGCAGTAGCCGGCATCCACGTAGATCACCTGGCCGGTGATGCCGCTCGAAAGCGGGCTGGCCAGGAAGGCAGCGGTGCCGCCCACTTCGTCCTGGGTCACGGTGCGGTGGAGCGGGGCCTTCTCCTCCACGTTGTGGATCATGTCGAGGATGCCGCCGATGGCCGAGCTGGCCAGGGTGCGGATCGGGCCGGCGCTGATCGCATTCACACGCACCTGCTTCTCGGCGCCGAGCTCCGCGGCCAGGTAGCGCACCGAAGCCTCGAGGGCCGCCTTGGCCACGCCCATCACGTTGTAATTGGGGATCGCCCGCTCGGCGCCCAGATAGCTGAGGGTGATCACGCTGGCGCCCTCGTTGAACAGGGGCTTGGCGTAGCGGCACAGCGGCGCCAGCGAGTAGGCGCTCACCTCCAGGGCCCGGGCGAAGCCCTCGGGGGAGATGTTCGAGTAGTCGCCGATCAGCTCGTCCTTGCCGGCGTAAGCCAGGCAGTGCACGAGCACATCGATCGAGCCCCACTGCTCCTTCACCTTGGCGAACACCGCCTCGATCTGGGCCGGG
>JBEGQE010000103.1:0-5967 GCA_041181145.1 Cyanobacteriota bacterium | reverse complement strand
CGACGGATCGGCATGGTGTTCCAGAAGCCCAATCCGTTCCCCAAGAGTATCTACGAGAACATCGCCTTCGGGGCGCGGATCAACGGCTTCCGCGGCGACATGGATGAGCTGGTGGAGCGCTCACTGCGCAAGGCGGCGATCTGGGATGAAACCAAGGACAAGCTCAAGGAGAGCGGCTACGCCCTCTCCGGCGGCCAGCAGCAGCGGCTGTGCATCGCCCGGGCGATCGCGATCGAACCGGAGGTGATCCTGATGGATGAGCCCTGCTCGGCCCTCGATCCGATCTCCACGTTGAAGATCGAGGAGATGATGCACGAGCTCAAAAAGAGCTACACGATTGTGATCGTGACCCACAACATGCAGCAGGCGGTGCGCGTCAGCGACATGACCGGCTTCTTCAATGTCACCGCCAATCCCGACTGCGACGGCAAGGTGGGCTGCCTGGAAGAATTCGCGGAAACCGAAACAATCTTCAACTCACCGCGGCAGCAGGCCACCCTGGATTACGTGTCGGGCCGTTTCGGCTGAAGGCCTGGTTGCGCAGCCGTGGCTCACGGCAGCGCCAATAAAAAACCGCCCCTCGGGGCGGTGCTTGAAACGGAGAGGGAGGGATTCGAACCCTCGATAGAGTTGCCCCTATACAGCATTTCCAGTGCTGCGCCTTCGACCACTCGGCCACCTCTCCGTGAGGGGGCTTTTCGCTGCATCCAGCTGGATTCCGGGGAGGAATCAGCGCGGAACGCGGCTGCGCGGGGCAACGGTGAGAATGTAGCAGTCACCCCGATGCGCGCTGAATTCCGGCCATGCCAAGCCATCCGATCACGGTGCACTGGCGCCAGGAGCAGCGCACCATCCGGCTGGACGTGCCGGAGGGGGAGTACATCCTGCGCAGCTTCGAGCAGCAGGGCGAGCCGCTGCCGTTCAGCTGCCGCAACGGCTGCTGCACCGCCTGTGCCGTGCGCGTGATCCAGGGCGAGATCGATCAGCGCGAGGCCCTCGGCCTGTCGCGGGAGGTGCGCGGCAAGGGCTACGGGCTGTTGTGCGTGGCGCGGGCCACCGGCCCGCTGGAGGTGGAAACCCAGGACGAGGACGAGGTCTACGAGCTGCAGTTCGGCCGTCACTTCGGCCGTGGCAAGGTGCGCGCGGGTCTCCCCCTCGACGACGAATGACCGCCAGCCCCCCCACCGCAGCCGATGCCAGCCTGCCGCTGTCGGAGCAGAGCCGGCGGGCCTCTGGGCTCAGCAACGCCGAGCTCGAGCACCTCGCTGAGGTGGCTCGACGGGCGGCCGAGGCCGGCGCGGACCGGCTGCGCCACCACTTCGGCCAACTGGAGCGAATCCGCGAGAAGGGGCGTGCCGGCGACCTGGTCACCGAAGCGGATGTGGCAGCGGAGAAGGCGGTACTGGCCGTACTGGAGGCAGAAACGCCGGAGCTGGGTGTGCTGGCCGAGGAAAGCGGCCGCCGCGCCGGCCGGGGCTCGGCGCTGGAGTGGTGTGTGGACCCCCTGGATGGCACCACCAACTACGCCCACCGCTACCCGTTCTTCGGCACCTCGATCGGCCTCACCTGGAACGGCGCGCCGCTACTGGGCGCCCTGGCGGTTCCAGCCCTCGACTGCCTCTACTGGGCCGCTCCGGGGCTGGGGGCGTGGTGCAACGACCAGCCGATCCGCGTCAGCGACTGCAGCGACCTGGGCAGTGCGCTGCTGGTGACCGGTTTCGCCTACGACCGCCACACCCGGCTCGACAACAACTACGCCGAGTTCGCCTGGTTCACCCACCGCACCCGCGGGGTGCGCCGCGGCGGAGCGGCGGCGGTGGACCTCGCCTTTGTGGCCGATGGGCGCCTCGATGGCTACTGGGAGCGGGGCCTATCGCCGTGGGATCTGGCGGCCGGCCTGGTGCTGGTGGAGCAGGCCGGCGGGGTGATCTGCGCCTACGACGGCGGCCCAGCGGAACTGGCCAGCGGCCGGGTGATCGCTTGTGCACCGGGCCTGCGCCAGTCCCTGATCGATGGCCTGGCGGCCTGCGGCCCGCTCAGCGGCGCGAGCTTCGGGGCGCCGGAGCTCGATGTGGAGCCCACTCCATAGGATCAGCGCCAGTACGCCCTGCACCGCTCGATGGCCCTGCAACCCGCCGCCGGCGCCAGGGACCTCAACCCCCGCGAGGTAGATGGCAACCGCTGGCTCTGCGACCAGCTGGCCGCGGTGTATCGGTTGTGGGGCTACGCCGAGGTAACGCCGCCGGCGGTGGAGCGGCTGGAGACCCTCGAGGCCGGTGGCGGCATCGACGACCGCGAACTGGTGCGGCTGGCGGCCGATGAGCCGCTCGGCCTGCGCCCGGAGATGACCGCCTCCATCGCCCGGGCCGCCTGCACGCGCATGGCCGGCCGCCCGAGGCCGCTGCGCCTCTGGAGCAGCGGCACCGTGTTCCGCTGCGGCGTGAGCGATTCCGGCCAGCACCGGCTGGAGGAGAGCCTTCAGAGCGGCGTGGAGCTGCTCGGGGAGTCCGGCGACGCCGGCAGTGCCGCCGATGCGGAACTCCTCCGCCTGCTGCTGGCCTGCCTGCGCCAGCTGGGCCTCGCCGAAGCCAGCCGGCCCACCCTGCTGCTGGGGCATCACGGTGTGCTCACGGCCCTGCTCGATCAGGTGCCCGCCGACCAGCGCACGGCCACCCGTCAGGCCCTGATCAGCTACGACCCCCTGGCCCTGGCAGCCCTTGCCTTGCCGGCCCACCAGCGCAAGGGCCTGCAGGAGCTGATGCGCCTGCGCGGCGAACCGGAGAAGGTGCTCTATCAGCTGGAGCAGCAGCTCGGCCCCTGCCGCCTGCTCGACCAGCTGGCCGACACCTTGAAGGTGGTGGCGCCGGTGGCCGCCGGCCAGGGGGTGCGCCTGCAGCTCGACCCCAGTTTCCAGCCCCATTTCGATCTGTACGACGGCCTGGTGCTCAAGCTGGTCTGCCAAGGCCCTGAAGCCCCAGTGGCGATCGCCAGCGGCGGCCGCTACGACGGCCTGGTGGCACGCTTCGGTGGCGCCGCTGCCGGCCTGGGCTTCAGCTTCGATGTGGAGGCGATCCGCGAGCTGCTGGGCACGGAGGTGACCGCACCCCAGCGCCCCGCCACCACCCTGGTGGCCTACCGCGATGCCACCCGCCTGCCCGCTGCCCTGGAGCTGCTCGAGCAGCTGCATGCCGGCGGGACCCGGGCCGAGCTGCTCCACCAGGCCACGGCCAGCGCCGCTGAGGCCGACGCCCTGGCCGCAGACCGAGGCTGCGCCGGCTGCCGCTGGGTGGACTGAGCGGCAGCGGTCAGCCGCTGCCTAGGATCCGCCCCCAGCGACCGCCGCAGCCATGGCCCACACCATCGTCACCGACGTCTGCGAAGGGGTGGCGGATTGCGTGGACGCCTGCCCGGTGGCCTGCATCAACCCGGGCAGCGGTGCCAACGTCAAGGGCACCGCCTTCTACTGGATCGATTTCGACACCTGCATCGATTGCGGCATCTGCCTACAGGTGTGCCCGGTGGCCGGCGCGATCGTGCCGGAGGAGAAGCCCGACCTGCAACGCGCCGGCTGAGGCCAGGCCCTGGGGCGCGCTCAGCAGCGCTGCAGCAACAGCTGGGTTGAGGACTGCCAGGCCCCGCTGCCGTCGAAGCGACGGATCAGGCACTCCAGCCGATCCGGCTCCGGCAACCAGCCGGCCTGCACACTGAACGGCGTGCGGTGGTTCACCTGCAGCGGGCTGAGGTGGTAGCCGGCATCGGGGAGCAGCTGCAGGCGGCCTTCGGCCAGCGCCGTCGCCGCACCAACCGTGCTGGTGAGCTGCAAGGCGCCGTCATCGCCGGCCTGGACCAGCACCGAGGCCGCAGCGTGTTCGGGCTCAGGCCAGTCGGCGGTGATCGTGGCGGCCTCCCCCCGCCAGGTCCCGAGCAGCTGCGAGGCCTGCAGGGGAGGCTGTTCCTCGGCGGTGCTGCCCGCCCTGCCTTCACGGATCAGCACCAGCGACTGCAGGTCGCCGGCCTCGCCGTGGAGTTGGACCAGGCGGTGTCGGCGATCCCCCCGCACGAAGCCGAACTCACCGCCGAAGGCCGTGCCGGGCGACACCTGCAGCGTTCCCTTGCAGAACGACCCGCTGGCGAAGAACACCACCTGGCGGCCAAGGCAGCGGTAGTCCTCGGAGATGTCACGGCTGGGAGCACCCAGCGGCTCGGCCGCTGGCCAGCGTTGGAGCCGGAAACGCACCAGCCGGCCCTGCTCGGCGGCTTCGAGGCTGAGGATCGAGGCGGTGCAGTCGGCGATGCGGCCATCGAGGCCAACGGTGCAGAAGCTGCCGTGCCACTCGCCCAGGTTGGCGAGGAAGTTCTGCCACTGGCTGCCCATGCCGCTGCACGCAATCCGCGCATCCTGGCCCGGCGCGACGGGGCACGGGGATGCCAGAAGCTGCCGGCCGAACTAGACCGGAACTAGAAGGCCTGTGGAGTCAGCCATGTTCCTCAAGACACGTCAGGACGGCTCCCTGATGGAGGTGCTCAACCTCCGGCAGCTGTTCGATCCCTTTGCCCCTGGGGTGGAAGGGTGCCTGCACGCCGGTGAGGAGATGCAGGACCGTGACACCTTTGCCAAGAGCGACCTGCAGTTCCCATCGGGCGAAGCCCTGCCCCGCTGCTGGGTGGATCCGGCTTACACCGCCCACTGATCGCGTCAGCAACGGATCAGCCGTCCGCCGCCGCGTGCGACGTGCGCAGCTGCTCATCGAGCAGATCCTGGGCCAGCAGCAGCAGCGCCATGCCCATCAGGGCGAGGGCGCTGCCGCGCTCGGACGGACCGCTGAGCTCAAGGGTGCGCGCGGTCTGCAGATGCTGCGGCCAGCTCAGTCGCATCCCTGGGAGGGCAGATCCTGCTGATTGTGTTGGATTCCGGCGATCCACCGCGGGCCCGTCATCACCCGAAACACTGACATCCGTGCTGACTGGTAGTGCTCGCTACGCCCGTTGAGGTCCATCCCGATACCTTTCGCTCACCTTCGGGATGGACCGCGATGGACACGAACGGACCGATGACCGACGCGATCGCGCTCAGCGTGAGCCAGCAGTTCGAGATTGAGCGCTTCAACCGCGCCATCGACGCCACCGCCGACGCCGAGCAGCTGCGCAGCCTTGCCAAGCAGCTGCTCCAGGCCTGGCACACCCAGAAAGCCGCCACCAGCTGGGCAATTCAGCAGCAGATCGGCCTCTGAGCCAGCGGTCACCCCCGACCAGGGCTGGCCGACTGGGCGGTTTCCTGCCCATCCGGCCCCCTTGGCGGCCCACCCGGCCGCGGGGGAATCTGAGCCCTGGTTGCCATTGATGCCGTGGTGCTCCAGGCGGAACAGGGTCAGATCCAGATCCACACCGAGAACATCTTCCCGATCATCAAGAAGGCCGTCTACAGCGGCCACGAGGTGTTCCTGCGGGAGCTGGTGAGCAACGGCGTCGATGCCATCAGCAAGCGCCGCATGGCGGCGATGGCCGGCGATTGCAGCGAGGGGGCCGAAGGTCAGATCCGCATCCGCATCGACCGCGAGGCCAACACCCTCACCATCTCCGACAACGGCATCGGCATGAGCGCCGATGAGGTGAAGCGCTACATCAACCAGGTGGCCTTCTCCAGCGCCGAAGACTTCCTGGAGAAGTACAAGAGCGAGAGCGACGCGATCATCGGCCACTTCGGCCTGGGCTTCTACTCCAGCTTCATGGTGGCGAAGCAGGTGGAGCTGGTGACCCTCAGCGCCCGGGAGGGCAGCGAGGCGGTGCGCTGGAGCTGCGATGGCTCCCCCCGTTTCAGCCTCACGGCGGCCGAACGCACCGAGCCAGGCACCGATGTGATCCTGCACCTGATGGAGGAGGAGCTCGAGTACATCGAGCCCGCCCGCATCCGCACCCTGATCACCACCTACTGCGACTTCCTGCCGGTGGAGGTGCAGCTCGAGGGTG
>JBEGQE010000102.1:0-8632 GCA_041181145.1 Cyanobacteriota bacterium | reverse complement strand
GCCAGACGGCGCACCACCAGCACGTGCTCCACGCTGGGGGCACCGCCATTGGCAGCGAGGGCCTCATCCACCGCCGGCTTGAGGGCCACCGGCTTGTCCTTGCGGAAGCCGCCGTCGGCGGTGATCACGAGCTTGGCGTCGCCATCGATCAGGCGATCGCGCAGGGCATCGGCCGAGAAGCCACCGAACACCACCGAGTGGGGGGCCCCGATGCGCGCACAGGCCAGCATCGCGATCGCCGCCTCCGGCACCATCGGCATGTAGAGGGCCACCAGATCGCCCTTGCCGATGCCGAGCGCCTTCAGCGCATTGGCCGCCTTGCACACCTCGGCGTGCAGCTGGCGGTAGGTGAAGCTGCGGCTGTCACCGGGCTCCCCCTCCCAGATCAGGGCCGTCTTGTCGGCCCGGGGGCCATGCAGGTGCCGATCGAGGCAGTTGAAGGAGAGGTTGGTGGTGCCGCCTTCAAACCAGCGGGCGAAGGGCGGGTTGCTCCAGTCGAGCACCGTGTGGAACGGCTCGAACCAGTGCAGCTGCTGGCGGGCCTGCTCCCCCCAGAAGCCGTCGGGGTCGGCTTCGGCCCTGGCACAGAGGGCGCGGTAGGCCTCCAGGGAGCCGATCGTTGCGGCGGCGGCGAGGTCGGCCGGCGGCGGGAACAGCCGCTGCTCCTGCAGCACCGACTCGATCGTGGTGGTGGATGCAGGGATGGTCGGCTCGGACATCGGCCGGCGCAGCTCAGACAGGGCTCACATTCAAGCCGCAGCCAGGCGCCACTGCCAGCGATCGGCAGCGAACCGTGAGACAGGGACGCGGCAGGGACAGGCGCCGCTCAAGCCGGGCTCAGGCCAGCCGCTCAGACTAACCGCGCAAGCGGGGGCCTCTCAGGCCGGGTAATAGAAGAAGGCGGCGGCCAGGATCGCGTAGGTGGCCAGCAGCAGCACCCCCTCCAGCCAGTTGGAGCGGGCATCAAGGCTCACCAGGTTGACGATCAGCACGCCGAGGCCCAGGGCGATCACCTCAAAGCCGGTGAAATCCAGGTCCATCGGCTGACCCAGGGCCGCGGCGATCAGCACCAGGGCCGGAGCCATCAGCAGCGCCACCAGCAGGCTGGAGCCCATCGCCAGCGACAACGGCAGATCCATCTGGTTGCGCAGGGCCCCGCGCACCGCCGGGATGTATTCGGAGAAGCCACCCACGATCGGGATCACGATCACACCGGTGAACAGCGGCGAGAGGTGCAGGGCGGCCGTGGCCGCCTCCAGGCTGTTCACGAACAGCTCCGACTGCACGGCCAGGCCGGCGGTGCTGGCGATCAGCAGGGCGATCCAGGGCCCGAGGCCGGCCTGACCCGCCTGGTGCTGGGCCTCCGCCTCCCCCGCATCCAAGAGCAGATGCGAGGGCTCAAACAGGTGGGTGTGCGTCACCAGGGAGAACACCAGCGTGAGCAGATAGATCACGATCAGGATCACCGCCACGGTGAGCGACAACCCGTGGATGGCGGCCCCATCGTCGATGCCGGAGGTGGCGATCAGGGCCGCCGGCAGGGCCAGGGCGATCACCGCCAGGGTCATGGCGGCCCCGTTGGTGCGCACCACCGCCGGTTGGAAGTGCTGCTCGGAGAAACGCAGGCCGCCGCAGAGCATGGCCATACCCGTGACCAACAGCACATCCGAGAGGATCGCTCCGGTGACACTGGCCTTCACCACATCGATCAGACCGCGCCGCAGGGCGGTGATGGCGATGATCAGCTCGGCGCAGTTGCCGAACACCGCCGTGCACAGGGCCCCCACAGTGGGGCCGCTGCGCTCGGCGATCGCCTCGGTGGCCTGGCTGAGCAGCAGGGCGAAGGGGACGATGCCGGCGCCGGCCAGCAGGAACACCAGCAGCTCCGGAGCCCCCTGGCGCTCCGCCAGGAGCGAGAGCGGCAGCAGGGCCAGCAGCGGAACCAGAACCTTGCGCACGCGTTCGCCTCAGTGCCCACAGTCAAGCCCGGCCGGGGCCGCCGATGCAGGATGGTGGCATGCAGCAGCCGGCCGCCTGCCTCTTCGATCTCGACGGGCTGCTGCTCGACACCGAGCCGCTGCACGCCGAAGCCTGGCAGCGTGCCGCCAGCCGCTTCGGCCGACCACTCTCGCCGGCGGAACTGCTCCGCCTGCGCGGACGGCGCCGCCTCGACTGCGCCGATCAGGTGCTGGGCTGGATCCGCAGCGCCGGCGGCACGGCCCCCAGCCGCGAGGAGCTGCTGGCGGTGCGCCAGCCGATTGCCGAAGCCCTGTTGGTGCAGGCCCGGCCGATGCCGGGTGCGCCGGAGCTGGTGGCCCGCTGCCAGGCGCTCAACTTGCCGATGGCCCTGGCCACCAGCAGCTCCCGCAGCGCCGTGGAGCTGAAGGCCTCCCCCCACCCCTGGCTGGAGCCGATCCAGGTGCGCGTCCATGGCGACGACCCGCTGCTACGCCAGGGCAAACCGGCACCCGATGTGTTTCTGCTGGCGGCCGAGCGGCTGGGGACCGCCGCCGTTGACTGCTGGGCCTTCGAGGATTCACCGGCGGGCGTGCAGGCCGCCCGGGCCGCCGGCTGCACGGTGTACGTGCTGCCGCCCGAGCATCTGGATGCCGCGGAGCGGCAACGGGCCTACCCCGGGGTGGAGCGCTTTCTGGGCAGCCTGCTCGAGGTGGTGCAGCAGCTGGGCTGATCAGAAGAGCCGGCTGAGCACGAACTCCGGCAGGGCCAGCAGGGCCGAGCGGCTCTCCGAGGGGGGCAGCCAGGTGAGGGCTTCACGGGCCTCATCGGCGAACCCTTCGGCCAGGGCGCGGGAGCGTTGGATGGCCGTGCTGCCGCGCACCAGCTCCAGCGCCTGAGCCAGGTCGCCCTCCTCGCTGAACTCCCGGTCGATCAGACCGGCCAGGGCGGGGCGCTCCTCGAGGGCATAGAGGGCCGGGGCCGTGAGATAACCACTGGCCAGGTCACTGGCGGCGGGCTTGCCGAGCTGCTGGTCGCTGCCGGTGAAATCGAGGATGTCGTCCACCACCTGGAACGCCAGGCCGAGCTGGCGGCCAAAGCGGTAGAGGGCATCGAGCTGCACCGCGCCAAGGCCGCTCAGAACGCCGGCGGCACGGGCGCTGTTGGCGATCAGCGAGGCGGTTTTGCAGTAGCTCTTTTCGAGGTAGGTCTCGAAGCTCTGGCCGGTGTCATAGCGGAACAGACCCTGGCGCACCTCGCCATCGGCCAGATCCATGATCACGCGGCTGAGCAGCTTCACCACCTCGAGGTCGTCGAGGTTGGCCAGGTGCCAGCTGGCCTGGGCGAACAGGAAATCGCCGGCCAGCACCGCCACGCGGTGGTTAAAGCGGCTGTGCACCGTGTCCACGCCCCGGCGGGTGGAGGCCTCATCCACCACGTCGTCGTGCACCAGGGAGGCGGTGTGAATCATCTCGGTGATCTCCGCCAGGCGCCGGTGGCGGCTGGTGAGCTCCCCATCGGCAGCCAGGGCCCGGGAAATCAGCAGAACGATGCCGGGGCGGAGGCGCTTGCCACCGGCACTGAACAGATGTTCAGCGGCAGCCTGAAGGATCGGATGGCCGGCACCGATCAGGCTGCGCAGATCGCTCAGCAGGGCCTCGAGGTCGGCCTCGACGGGCTGTAGCAGCTCTGCGACGGTGGCCATGTCCCCCTGCGGTGCGGCGATCCTAGAAGGCCCAGGCGGCGCACCGCAGGCCGGCGGCCGGGGGCTGGCCGGCAGGCAGGGGGGATCAAAGACCGATCAGCTGCGGGGGGCTGCCGACAGCCTGCTGCCAGCGCAGCGGGGCGCTGCTGGAGCGCAAGCCCACCAGGTGCAGCAGGGCGCGATCGAAGGCGGCGGGATCGGCTGTGGTGAAGAAGCCATGGGAGCCGCCAACCGCCGCCCCGGCCCGCAGCAGCCCGCGCTGGCGCAGCACGTGGCCGAGGTGGCGTGCCACGGCCGGGGCCGGATCCAGCACCGCCAGGCCAGGCCCCACCAGACGGCGGATCGCCTCGATCACGAAGGGGTAGTGGGTGCAGCCGAGCACGATCGTGTCGGCACCGGCGGCCAGCATCGGCTCGAGAAAGCGCTGCAACAGCGCATCACAGGCCGGCCCCTCCAGCTCGCCGGCCTCCACCAGATCGGCCAGGCCGATGCACACCTGCTCCACCACGCGCACGCTGCTGGCATGGCGGCCCACGGTGGCGCGATAGAGCTGCCCCTGGAAGGTGGCGGGCGTGGCCATCACGCCGACCACCCCGGAGCGGGTGTGGGCCACGGCCGGTTTCACCGCCGGCTCCAGCCCCAGGATCGGTAGCTCCGGATAGCGGCGGCGCAGGGGCTGCAGCGCCACGGCCGAGGCGGTGTTGCAGGCCACCACCAGCGCCTTGCAGCCCCGCTCCACCAGCTGATCGGCCACCGCCAGGCAGAACCCCTGGATCTCGGCGGCCGAACGGCTGCCGTAGGGCACATGGGCCTGATCGGCCAGATAGAGCACCGATTCGGCGGGCAGATGATGCACCACCTGGCGCCAGACGCTCAGCCCCCCCACGCCCGAATCGAAGATGCCGATCGGCGCAGCGGGATCGAGGCGCCTCGCGCCCTCGCTCATGGATTGGCCACCAGGTAACGCAGCAGGCCGTTGGCGATCGCCAAGGCCATGCGGCGCCGGAAGGACGGATCGGCCAGGCGGGGGGCATCGAGGGACCCGGTGACGAAGCCCATCTCCGCCAGGGCGGCGGGCATCACGGTGCGGCGGATCACGAAGAAGCGACCAGAACGGGCGCCACGGTCGGGGCTGCCGGGCGAGATGGCCAGCATCTGCTCCTGCACGGCCTGGGCCAGGGCCTGGGAGCGACCGCCCTGGAAATAGAAGGTCTCGATGCCGTTCACATCCGGCCGCGACAGGCTCAGGGCATTGGCATGGATGCTCAGGAACACATCGGCGCGGCTGTTGTTGGCCAGGGCCACCCGCGGCGGCAGATCCACATCCACCTCCGTGGTGCGGGTGAGCAGCACCCGGACCCCCTTGGCCTGGAGCAGCTGGGCCACCTGCAGGCTCACATCGAGCACCACATCGGTCTCGCGCAGGCCGTTGATGCCCACGGCACCGGGATCGGGGCCGCCGTGGCCCGGATCAATCACCACCGTGTAACGACCATCGGGCACATCCGGGAGGCTGGCGGCCGAGGGCAGGGGGCCCTGGGGCAGGCGCGGCTGCCAGGGCGGCTGGGCACGCCAGCTCGGTGTGGAGGGTGCATCGAGATCCCCCTCACCGATCGGGGCGGCCACGGCCGCAGCCGGACCGAGCTCCATGCGCCAGCGCTCATCGCTGGTGCCCACCAGCCGCAGGCGGGTGGGATCAAGGATGGTGCCGGGTCTGAACTCCAGCACCAGGCGGGTGGTCTCCCCATCGGGGCGACCCACCCGCACCTGGCGCAGGGAACCGCTGCCGGGGATCGTGCGGGTGCGCTGGGGGGCACCGGGTAGATCGATCCACACCCGCGGGCCCACCAGACCGCGCCCCTCCTCATAGAAGGCCTGCAGGCTGGTGGAGGGCGAGGTGCGCAGTTCCAGCACGCCGCCGCTGCTGAGCCGCCAGGCACCGAGCGCACTGGCGGCCCAGGCGGGCAGGGCCTCGAGCAGAGCCAGGGGGAGCGCCGCCGCCAACAGCAGCTGAGGCAGCCGGGCCAGGGGGGCCAAGCGGCTCAGCCGACGCAGGCGGCACCGTGGCAAGGACGCCATCACGCGCTCAGAACAGCGCCGGGCGGCGGTGCCGCAGGGAGGGCATCTGCGCCTGGATGCGCTGGCGATGGCCCACATCCACCGGCGCCACCGCCAGGCCCGGAGTGATGCCGGCATCGGCCAGCACCGTGCCCCAGGGGTCGATCACCAGGGCGTGGCCGTGGGTCTGGCGGCGGCCACCGTGGCTGCCGGTCTGGGCGGGCGCCACCACGTAGGAGGTGTTTTCGATGGCGCGCGCCTGCAGCAGCACCTGCCAGTGGTCCTTACCGGTGAAGGCAGTGAAGGCGGCGGGGATGAACAGCACGTCGGCGCCGGCTCCGGCCAGGTGGCGATAGAGCTCAGGAAAGCGCACGTCGTAACAGATCGACAGCCCCACCCGGCACAACCCCGGCACCTCCACCACCGGCGGCAGGTCCTGCCCGGGCATCACCGTGGCCGACTCGCGGTAGGTGTTGCCGTCCGGCAGGTCCACATCGAACAGGTGGATCTTGTCGTAGGTGGCCAGGATCTGGCCGTCGTTGCCCACCAGTTCGGCGCGGTTGCTGGTGAGCCGTTCGCCGGCCGGCACCGGATAGCCGCCGCCCAGCAGGGTCACCTGATAGCGCCGGGCCATCGTGACCAGGAAGCGCTGGGCCCGCTCCGCCAGGGTCGGGGCGAGTTCCAGGCGCTTCTCGTCGTCGCCCATGAAGGCGAAGTTCTCCGGCAGGCCCACCAGATCGGCGCCGCGGCGGGCCGCCAGCTCGATCTGCTCTTCAGCAGCGGCGAAATTCTGTTCGGGATCAGCGGTGCTGGTGAGCTGAACCGCTGCCGCCAGAAAGCTTGTCACCGCTGGAATCTTGCCACCGCCGGCACTGTAGGGGGGACCGGCGGACTCAGCCGGCCTGGATCACGCCCGGGCTGGTCTGGGTGGGCACGATCGTCAGGCTGTCCACGGCCGCGCAGCAGGCGAAGTCGGCGTCGTGGTTGCCGATGCCGATCAGCCGCTGGCCGTGGCTGGCGGCCCGCAGGCAGGTTTCACTGTCGTGGCGCCACTGCTGCCAGAGGGCCAGGGCGGCCAGGGCCTCATCGTTGCCGGTGCTCACACCCACGTGCGGCGACACGGCCAGCTCCATGGCAGCGGAGATCACGGCACCGGCGGCCAGGCTGTCCTCGAGCGAGTAGTCGCCCTCCCAGCCGCTGCCCACGATCCACACCCGCGCCGCGCCGCTCTCCACCAGGCGGCGGGCCACGGCGGTGCGGTTGGGCAGGCAGGCCGTGACCAGCAGGGGCACGGCGCGTACCGCCTCCAGGGAGCGGGTGCCGTTGGTGGTGCTCATGAAGATGCGCTTGCCGCCCACCAGCTCCGGCGTCACCGCCAGGGGCGAATTGCCCAGGTCGTAGCCGTCGACGCGCTGGCCACCGCGCTCGCCGGCCCGCAGACGCCGGGCCTCGGGCCAGGCGGCGGCGGCGGCCTCCAGATCGGCGAGATCGGCGAAGGCCTGGATCGCCTCAGCCCCGTTCTGCAGCGACCAGGCGATGGTGGTGGTGGCCCGCAGCACATCGATCACCACGGCGGCATCAGGACCGCCCTCGGCCACCGGCCGCACCGCCGGCACGGCTTCGGAGGTATGGAAGTAGGAGATCTGCACGGCGGTGGAGCGGAGTGGGCTGAACCCTAGGCAGCCGCTCCGCGCAGGCCCAGACCAGCGCGGCCACAGCGGCGCTGCAGCCTTGGGATGATGGCCCCAGATGCAGGGCTGGACCCGTGCGCACCACCAGCCCGGCCAGCCCAGGCGCGATCGATCCCAGCGCCGGCGGCCACCCCCTGAAGGGCTCCCGCCGCGACCTGCGCGGCTTCCTGCAGCTGCTGGAGCAGCGCGGCCAGCTGCGGCGGATCACGGCGCCGGTGGATCCCGACCAGGAGCTGGCGGCGATTGCCGATCGGGTGCTGAGCTGCGGCGGGCCGGCCCTGCTGTTCGAGAACGTGATCGGCAGCCCGATGCCGGTGGCGGTGAACCTGCTCGGCACCCAGGAGCGGGTGCTCTGGAGCCTGGGCATGGAGCAGCCCGAGGAGCTGGAGGCCCTGGGCGAGAAGCTGGCGCTGCTGCAGCAGCCCCGTCCGCCCAAGGGGGCCCGCGAGGCGGTGCGCTTCGGCTCGGTGCTGCTCGATGTGCTCAGGGCCCGGCCTGATCTCGACCTGACGCCCCCCTGCCGGCAGCAGGTGTCCCGGGGAGAGGAGGTGAACCTCGACGTCCTGCCGCTGCTGCGCCCCTGGTCCGGCGATGGCGGCCGCATCATCACGCTCGGGCTGGTGATCACCAAGGACCCGGAGACGGGCACGCCGAACGTGGGCGTCTACCGGCTGCAGCAGCAGAGCAGCAACACGATGACCGTGCACTGGCTGAGCGTGCGCGGCGGCGCCCGCCACCTGCGCAAGGCGGCGGCGATGGGCAGGAAGCTGGAAATCGCCATCGCCATCGGCGTGCATCCGCTGCTGGTGATGGCGGCGGCCACGCCGATCCCGGTGCAGCTGAGCGAATGGCTGTTCGCCGGCCTCTACGCGGGCGAGGGGGTGCGCCTGGCGAAATGCAAAACCGTGAACCTGGAGGTGCCCAGCCACAGCGAGGTGGTGCTCGAGGGCACGATCACGCCGGGCGAGGAGCTGGCCGATGGGCCGTTCGGCGATCACATGGGCTTCTACGGCGGCGTCGAGCCCTCACCGCTGGTGCGCTTCCACTGCGTGACGCAACGGCGCCAGCCGATCTACTTCACCACCTTCAGCGGCCGGCCCCCGAAGGAGGACGCGATGCTTGCGATCGCGCTGAATCGCATCTACACGCCGATCCTGCGCCAGCAGATCCCGGAGATCGTCGATTTCTTCCTGCCGATGGAGGGCCTCAGCTACAAGCTGGC
>JBEGQE010000101.1:0-12055 GCA_041181145.1 Cyanobacteriota bacterium | reverse complement strand
TTGATCAGGAAGTAGCCGGCCGGATCGAGGCTGATGAAGCGCTGGGAGAGCCGCCCATCGAGGGCGCGGCGCTGCTCAGCAGAGAAGGTGCTCATGGCGCGGATGCTACGCAGCCCGATCCCCCAGGGCCGGCGGCTGGGCCGTGAACGGCAGCTCGGCGTTGATCGCCTCGATCGCCTCCAGCTGCTGGGCGTTGGCCTCCGGCAGCCAGCGGCGCACGATCGCATCGAAGCGCGGGTGGCGCCAGCGATGCAGCGAGGCGTGGGGCCGGGCCACGAAGCCGCGGCGGCGCTTGTGGCTGCCGCCGGCGCCGGGATCGAAGCGCTGGATGCCGCGACCGATCGCCCATTCGATCGGGGCGTAGTAGCAGACCTCGAAGTGCAGATTCTCGATCTCGTCGTCGCTGCCCCAGTAGCGGCCCCACAGCTCCGTGTCGCTGAACACGCACAGCGACATCGCCACCGGGTCCAGCGGATCGCCGCGGTGGGCGCTGAACAGCACCAGATGGCGGCGCAGCGCTGGATCCTCGGCCAGCTGATCGAAGAAGGCCTCACTGAGGTACTTGCTGCCCCAGGCCCCCCAGCGGCTGCAGTGCTGCTCGTAGAAGGCGTGCATACGCCGCACCAGGGCCGGCGGGATCGCCTCCCCCTCCACGGGCGTCACCGTGAGTCCGGCGGCGGCCACGGACCGGCGCTCCCGCTTGATGTTGCGCCGCTGGTTGGCGTTGAAGCTCTGCAGATAGGCGTCGAAATCGCGGAAGCCCTGGTTGGTCCACAGGCTCTGCTGGTTCAGCCAGGTGGCGCAGCCAGCCGCCTCCGCCAGGGGCTGCCAGGCCGGATCCACGTACAGGAAGTTGCAGCTGAGGATCTGGTGTTCGGCGCAGAACGCATCGATCAGCTCCAGCATCAGGGCGGTCAGGGCCGCGTCGTTCTCCCCCGGGGCGATGTGGAAGCGGTAGCCCTGCACGGGGCTCACCGGGCTCATGCCCAGCAGCTTGGGGTAGTAGCGCAGGCCCAGTTGCCCCGCCAGCTGGGCAAAGGCCTGATCGAACACGAACTCGCCGTAGCTGTGGCCCTTGAGGTAGAGCGGGGCCAGGGCCACAGGCTGCTCGCCGCGCCAGAGGGCCAGGTGCACCGGCTGCCAGCCCTGACGGGGGGCAACGCTGCCGGAGCGCTCCAGGGCGTGCAGCCAGCGCCAGGAGTAGAAGGGGAGGCCGGATGCCGCCGTGAGGGCCTGCCAGTGCTCTTCAGGAATCTCCGCCAGCGAGCCGTGCCAGCGAGCCGTGAGCTCGGCCATGGGGGAGCGTGCCTGCAGCCGGTGGGCCGGGCCAGGCTAGGCAAGGCCCCGCGGGGCCGGAGCCGGCAACGGGCCGCCACCACCGCCACCACCACCGCCACCGCCACCGCCGTCGGGCTCGCGGCGGGCCTGGCCGGCGGCAGTCTGCTGCTGGCGGCACCCGCCGCCCGGGCCGGGCTGCTGGGCCCGCTGCTGCAACTGATGCGCCCCCAGCTGGAAACCCGGCTGGCCGCCGCCTGCCGCCAGTGGGCCAGCGGTGGCGACGCGGCCTTGGCCCAGCGGCTGCAGCGCCCCTGCAGCGCCCTGGCCAAGCCCGCCAGCCAGTGCCTGATCGAGGAGAGCGAACGCAGCGGCAGCAGCCTGGCGGTGATCAGCGAACTGGCCGGCGGCCGCTTCGGTGCCAGCAGCGAGCAGGTGGTGAAGCGCTGTGCGAGCCGGATGCTGGGCCTGCCGCCGGACAGCCTGCAGGAGGTACCCCTGAAGGATCTGGCGGCCCGGTTCCGCCGCCGGCCGGAGCTGCCGGGTGCGGATCCAGCCGCCGGTGAGCCGCAGAGTCCGCTCAGCGCCGAGCCCTGAAGGCATCGTGGCTGCGATCCGGCGAACGGCCGTAGCGCAGCAACAGCTCATCCCCCTCCAGGCACCGCTGCTCCAGGAGGGTCCAGCGGCTGCTGCTGAGATCCAGCCCGGCCGGCAGCCAGCTGTGCGGGCCGCCGAGCAGCTGCGGGCAGAGGGTGAGCTGCAACTGATCCACCAGGTCGGCCGCCAGCAGCTGGCCGGCGAGATCGGCACCACCGAGCAGCACCAGGCGGCGCAGGCCGGCGGCGGCCAGATCGCGCAGGGCGCCGGGCCAGGCCTTCAGCGGCTGCACGGCCGCAAAGCCGGGGGGCGGCGGGGCCGGAGAGCCTTCGCAGGCCTGGGCGGCGGGATCGGGGCTGAGCAGCCAGCGCTGCAGCGGCTGGCGGAAGAAACGCAGGCCGGGATCGAACCGGGCCTGGCGGCTCACCACCAGGGCCGCCGGCTGGGGGGAGCGCCCCTGGCGCCGGCGTTGTTCCAGCAGCTCGGGGCGGTGGATCAGGCAGGTGCAGCCATGCAGACGCAGGGTCCGCGCACCGATCAGACAGCCATCCGCCCAGGCCAGGGCGTCCTCCAGCACGCGCCGGTCGCCGGAGCCACCGATCTGGGCGGCACCGCCGCCGGCCGGAGCCAGGCGGCCATCGAGGCTCACCGCCAGCACCAGGCGGAGCTCCGAGCCCGGCGCCCGATCCGGCACGGCGCTCAGGCGGTGGCCAGGGCCTGCAGGGCCATCGGCGCCATGCCCAGCTGGGGCACCTCGGCGAACACCTCGGCGGCGTTGTTGGGGCTCTCCTGCAGGCGCACCTTGTGCAGGGCCGCACCGAGCTCGGCGATCGGGGGGCTGAGCAGATCGGCGATGTGCAGGGCGATGTTCTCGGCCGTCGGCACCGTGGTGGCGAAGTGGGCCACGTCCTTGTTCAGGAAGGTGTGATCAAAGGGCTCCACCACCCGCTCATCCACCAGCGCCTGCAGGGCCGCCAGGTCGCAGACCATGCCGGTGCGGGGATCGATGCCGCCCCGCACCGTGACCTCCAGCAGGTAGTTGTGGCCGTGGCCATGGGGACGGGCGCACTTGCCGTAGATGGCGTCGTTCTCCTCCGGGCTGAGCTCGGGGCGGGCCAGGCGATGGGCAGCGGCGAAGTGGGTGCGGATGGTGAGGAAGGCTTCCATGGAATCGCCGAGCACATCGGCCCAGAGTTGATCGGTTTCGTGAAGGCGGAGCCCCATCAGGGGCAGGTGAGGCGCCAGGCGGCGCCAGATCGCCAGAGCCAGGGCCTCGGTGGTGGGCAGCATGCCGCTGGAGTGCTCCAGATCGAACTCGGGCCAGGCCTGGTTGAGCTGGCGAAAGTCGAGCTGGGCGGTCACCTGCTCGCGGATGGCGTGCTTCACCTGCGACAGGTTGAGCACCATGCCGTCGGCGTCGAGACCGCCGCCCATCGCCACGATCAACTCATAGTTGTGACCATGGCCCGGCTCCAGGGCGCAGCCCCCGAAGCGCGCCCGGTTCTCCTCGGCGCTGAGCTCGGGCAACCAGTAGCGGTGGCTGGCGCTGAACGTGGCGCGCCGCGTGATCACACAGGGCCGGCCTCGGCCGTGGGGATGGCTGGTCGTGGCCGGATCGGCGGCGGACGGCGCAGCCGGACTGGCCGGGGGCGCCGCCATCAAGGGCGGGGTCATGGCAGCGCTGGTCGGGGTGTCGCATCTTAAGAATGTTGCCGACTGTGATGGCGGCGGCGATGGCCGAGCAGGGAGCAACCGGGGCAACGGGCGGAACCGAGGCGAGCGCGCTGCGCCAGCGGCTTGAGGGCCTGAACCTCTACCTGGTGGGGATGATGGGCTGCGGCAAGAGCAGCGCCGGCCGTCACCTGGCCGAGCAGCTGGGCTACCGCTTCCTCGATGCCGACCAGAGCCTCGAAGCGGTGGCCGGCCGGCCGATCCCCGAGATCTTCGCCAGCGACGGCGAGGCCGGTTTCCGCGATCTGGAGGCGGCCGTGCTCAACCAGATCGCCGCCTGGCATTCGCTGGTGGTGGCCACGGGCGGCGGGGTGGTGCTGCGCCCGGAGAACTGGGGCCAGATGCGCCAGGGGGTGGTGGTGTGGCTGGATGCGCCGGAGGAGCTGCTGCTGCAGCGCCTGACCGCCGATCCCACGCCGCGGCCGCTGATGGCCGCCGCCGATCCGGCCGCCCGGCTGCGGGAGCTGCTCGACCAGCGCCGGCCGCTCTACGCCCAGGCCGATCTGCGCATCCTGCAGGACGGCCGCCCGCCGGCGCAGGTGGCCCACCAGGTGCTGGAGGCCCTGCCGGCGATCCTCAAGGAACGCGAAGCACCACCGCTGGGCCAGCTGCAGGTGGTGCACGACTCGGGCGCGGTGGGCACCTCGATCAACTGAGGGCCGGCCGTTCGAGGCGGATGGCGAACCACTGCACCACCACGCCCGGCTCCAGCTCAAGCTCGCAGGCGGTTTCCAGCAGGCGCTCGGCACGGGCCGCCGGATCGGCCAGCGAGCGCAGGTCGGCGGGGACCTCCGCCAGGGCGCCCAGCTGGGTTTCGAGCCAGCGCCGTGTGTCGGCCGCGCTCAGCAGCTGCTCGGGCCGGCCGGGTTCCAGCACCACGTAGTGGTCCCGCTCGCGGATCAGGGGGTCGGACATCGGCTGCCGCGCTGGGGCCAGGATCGGCGCAGCCTGCCATGCACCTGCCGCCGATGGGGCCGCTCCTGAGGTTGATCGCATCCGGGCTGCTGCTCGCCGCCCTGGTGCTGCTGCCGGCCCCGGTCCGGGCGGCCCCGGCCCATGGCGATGCCCTGGCGCAACGGCTGCAGGCCTGGCCGGCCTGGCAGCTGCCGGCGCCGCTGCCGCGGCCCGGCCGGAGCGATCTGGTGTACCCCGCCTGGTTTGCGGGCCACTGGCGGGCCACCCTGCACGACCTGAGCGGCACCGCGCCCGATGTGCAGGTGACCCTGCACTTTGGGCCCAACCACACGGGGCTGGTGGTGGGCGACCGGGCCGGCAACGCCAGCGCCATCGGCCGCGCCCTGCTCGGCGACAGCCTGCTGCGGGTGCGGGACGATCCGCGCAACCCCAACCGCCAGATCGCCGAGCTGAGCGGCGACCGGCAGCTGGAATCCACGGTGGTGGGCCGGCGCGAGGAACAGCCCGATGCCGACACCCTGCTGGCCGATGAACTCAGCCTGCAGGTGCTGCATGGCCCGGGGGATCCGCGCATCAGCCGGGTGGAGACCCTCAGCCGCTACCGGCGCGTGGCCGCCGATCGGATCGAGGCGGAGCAGTGGCAGGCCAGCTACGGCTCTCCGGCCAACGGCCTGGCCGCCACGGCCGAACGCAGCTGGCGTGGCCGGCTGGTGCTGGAGCGCCTGGGCTGAGCCGTTCAGGGGCGCCCCACGGCGCTGCCGATCCGATCGCGCCAGGCGAACAGTGGCGCCAGCTGCGGGTCGTCGGCCAGGCCTGGCACGCCACGGCCGGCCAGGGGGGCACCGGCGGAGGCCGGGAACTTCAGCAGGGAGAGCTGGGCCGCCACCGCCAGATCCGCCAGCGACAGCGCCGTGCCCACCAGATAGGGCTGGGCCTGCACCAGCAGGCAAAGCTGCTCGAGATTGCTGCGCAGCTGCTGCAGCGCCCCCTGGTCCACCACCTGGGCCACCTGACCCAGGCCGGCCATCAACCCGCCGGGCAGGGCCGCCACCAGGCTGCGCAGCCCATCCGGCGTGGCCTCCGGCAGCAGGGCCGTGCGCAGCACCGCATCGGTGCTGGCCGCCTGCACCAGGGCCAGCCGGGCCCCGGCGGCCAGGGTGGTGTCAGCCCAGTCCTCCAGCAGCCGCACCTGGGCCCGCTGGGCCGGATCGGCCGGCAGCAGGGCCGGCTCCGGTTGGCGCTTCTCGAGGTGGAGGGCGATGGCCGTGGAATCGGCGATCACCTCGGCCCCGTCCACCAGCACCGGCACCTGGCGCTGGCCGGAGAGGCGCACCAGCTCGAACTGCCCCACACCGGGCACCACCTCCACACAATCGGCGGCGAGCCCCTTGGCCGCGAGCACCAGCCGCACCTTCTCGCAGAAGGCGGAATGGCGGAACTGGTGCAGCTCCAGCATCAGCACTGTCTCTCTGGCGGCAGAGTAGCCAGCACACAGCAGCCATCGAACCGGCCCCGATGCGGGATTTCTTCCTGAACGTCACGCGCTATCCGCGCTATTTGATCGCCTTCGGCCTGGGGGTGGCCAACTCGGTGCTGGAGCCGCTGGCGGCCCGCCGCAGCAACCCGGTCACCGCCGTGGCGCTGATCGGCGCCCTGGTGAGCGGCCTGCTGAGCCTGGTGCTGATCCTGCGTGCCATGGTGAGCCCAGAGGTGATCGCCTAGCCATGGCCCAGGGGAGACGGGTGGAGCGGGTGGCAGCCCTGATCCGCCGCGAGGTGAGCGAGCTGCTCGTGAACGGCATCAAGGACGAGCGGGTGAGCCTGGGGATGGTGAGCGTCACCAACGTGGAGGTGGCCGGCGATCTGCAGCACTGCAAGATCTTCGTGAGCATCTACGGCAGCCCGGAGGTGCAGCAGCAGGCCCTGGCCGGCCTGCGCTCGGCCGCGAACTACGTGAAGGGCGAACTGAGCCGCCGCCTCAACATGCGGCGCACGCCGGAAGTGATCTTCCAGCTCGACCGCGGCATCGAGAAAGGCACCTCGGTGCTCGGGCTGCTCAACCAGCTGGAGCAGCAGCGGCAGGAGCGGGGCGACATCCCGGAAGGCAGCGGCCTACTCGACGACGACGACGACGACGATGACCCCGCCGATGATGACCCCGCCGATGACGATCACGGCGAACCCTGACCTGCGGCGTCAGCTGGCCAGCCTGGTGGTGGTGCGCTGCAGCGGCCACGCCGGTGATGGCCAGCGCCGTTACCCCCGCTGGGAGCTGCCGAACCCCACGCTGCAGCGGCTGCTGGCCGATGGCGTGGGCGGGGTGATCCTGCTGGGGGGCAGCGCCGCCGAGCTGCGCCTGCGCACCGCCCAGCTGCGGCGCTGGGCCGGCGGCCCGCTGCTGCTCTGCGCCGATGTGGAGGAGGGCGTGGGCCAGCGCTTCGAGGGGGCGAGCTGGCTGGTGCCGCCCCTGGCCCTGGGGCGGCTGCATGGGCGCGATGCCGCCCTGGCCGAAGCCCTGGCGGAGCGCTACGGGCGCTGCACGGGCCGCCAGGCGCGGCTGGTGGGGCTGAACTGGGTGCTAGGGCCGGTGTGCGACGTGAACAACAACCCCGCCAATCCGGTGATCAACGTGCGCGCCTGGGGGGAGACGCCGCAGGCGGCCGGAGCCCTGGCGGCGGCCTTCGTGCGGGGCTGCCAGGCCGAGGGGGTGCTGGCCTGCGCCAAGCACTTTCCCGGCCACGGCGACACCAGCAGCGATTCCCACCTGGAGCTGCCGCTGCTGCCCCACAGCCGCGAGCGGCTGGAGGCGGTGGAGCTGCCGCCGTTCCGGGAGGCGATCGGCGCCGGCGTGGCCTCGGTGATGACCGCCCACCTGCTGCTGCCGGCCCTCGATCCGCAGCGCCCGGCCACGCTCTCGGCGGCGGTGCTGAGCCAGCTGCTGCGCCGCGACCTGGGCTTCCAGGGGCTGGTGGTGACCGATGCCCTGGTGATGGAGGCGATCACCGCCCATCACGGTGCCGCGGAGGCGGCGGTGCTGGCCTTCAACGCCGGGGCCGATCTGATCCTGATGCCGGCCAACGCCGACGCCGCCATCGACGGGCTGCTGGAGGCCGTCCAGGACGGCCGCATCCCCCCAGAGCGCCTGGAGGCCAGCCTGGAGCGGCGCCGCCTGGCCCTGGCCCAGTGCAACGCCACGGGCGCAGCCGGGCCGCTGGAGCCGCTGCTGGCCGACCTTGAGCAGCTGATCAGCGCCGAGGAGCTGGAGCTCAGCCGCGAGCTGCTGCAGCGAAGCCTGGCCTGCCATGGCCCCGCCGGTCGCGGCGGCGGCGGGCCGCTGCTGCCCCCCGGCCCGGGCGTGACCCTGATCCGCCTCGACACGCAGCTGAACGCGCCGCAGCTGCCGGCGATGGCCCCGGCGCTGCTGCGGCCGGCCGCGGCCGGCTACGCCGCCACCCTGCTCGATGGCCGCAGCCCCAGCCCCTGGAGCGGCGACCCGGCGGCACCGCTGGCCCTGGAGCGGCTGGCGGCTGGGCCGGTGCTCCTGCAGCTGTTCGTGCGCGGCAATCCCTTCCGCGGCAGCGCCGGCGGCGATGAACCCTGGCCTGCCGTGGTGCAACAGCTGCTGCAGGCCCGGCGGCTGGCGGGCCTGGCGGTGTACGGCAGCCCCTACCTCTGGCAGGCGCTGCAGCCCCTGCTGCCGCCGACGGTGCCGGCGGCCTACAGCCCCGGCCAGATGCCGCAGGCTCAGGCGGTGCTGCTGGAGCAGCTGGGGCTGGCGGCGGCCGCCCTGGAGGGGGGCTTCACGGGGGGCTTCACGGACTGAGGGGGATCGGCAACGCAACACGGGCTCAGGGGCTGGGATCTCCCGCCGGCCCCTAGCCTCGGCGCACTATCCACCCCGCCCGCAGCCCGGCCGCCATGCTCAGCCTGTCGATGATCGTGCGCGACGAGGCGGAGCGGATCGAAGCCTGCCTGCGCTCGGTGCAGGGGTTCGTCGACGAGATGGTGGTGGTGGACACGGGCTCGCGCGACGCCACCGCCGCCATCGCCGCAGGCCTGGGGGCCACGGTGCACCACATCGACTGGCCCGGGGATTTCGCCCCCGCCCGCAACCAGGCGCTGCAGTGGGTGCAGGGCGACTGGGTGCTGGTGCTCGATGCCGATGAGCGGCTGCGCCCCGAGGCGCGCGAACCGCTGCAGCGGCTGATGGCCGAGCCCGACCTCGTGCTGATCAACCTGCTGCGCCAGGAACTGGGGGCCCGCCAGTCGCCCTATTCCAATGTGAGCCGCCTGTTCCGCCGCCACCCCGCCCTCCGCTGGAGCCGCGCCTACCACTCCCTGGTGGATGACAGCGTGGCGGAGCTGCTGCAGCGGGAGCCCCACTGGCGCATCGCCGACTGCGGCGAACCGGCCCTGCTGCACGACGGCTACCGCCCGGAGCTGCTGGCCGCGGGCAACAAGGCCGCACGCCTGCGCCAGGCCATGGAGGCCGAACTGGAACAGCGCCCCAACGATCCCTACGCCTGCGCCAAGCTCGGCAGCCTGGCGGTGGCCGAGGGGCAGCGGCAGCAGGGCCTGGCGCTGCTGCGGCGCGGCCTGGCGCACTGCCCGGCGGCGGCCCACCCCGAGCGCTACGAGCTGCTGCTGCACCTGGCCCTGGCGGAAGCGGAGCAGGATCCGGCCCGGGCGATCGGCCTCTACCGCCAGGCCCTGGTGAGCCCCTTGGCGCCGCGCCTCACCCTGGCGGCGCGCCTGAATCTGGCGGCGCTGCTGATGCAGCAGGGCCAGCTCGAGGATGCCGAACAGCTCTGCCGCCAGGCCACCAGCGTGGCCCCGGAGATCGGCCTGGGCTGGTACAACCTTGGCCTGATCCGTCGCCGCCGCGGCGACATCGGCGGAGCCCTCACGGCCTACCGCCAGGCCGCCACCCTCAGCCCGGAGCATGCGGAAACCCAGCAGAACCTGGCGGTGGCCCTGCTGCTGGGGGGCGACATCGCCGGGGCCCGCAGCAGCTTCCGCCAGGCGATCGCCCTGCTGCAGCGGCAGGGGCGCGGCAGCGAAGCCGAGCAACTGCAGCAGCAGGCCGGGCAGCTCGTGAAGCTGGAGGCCTGAACGATGCTGAGCGGCCACACGATCGCCGTGACCCGGGCGGAGCAGCAGCTGGGGGAAGCCCGCCGGCTGTTTGAGGCCGCCGGCGCCCGGGTGCTCGACCTGCCGGCCCTGGTGATCGGCCCACCGGACAGCTGGGGCCCGCTCGATGACGCCCTCGACGAGCTGGAAGACTTCCACTGGCTGGTGGTGTCGAGCAGCAACGGCGTGGAGGCGGTGGAGGCGCGGCTGCGGCGGCGGGGCAGCAGCCTGGCCCGGCGGCCCAGCGGCCTGAAGATCGCAGCCGTGGGCCGCAAGACGGCGGCGCGGCTGGAGGAGCTGGGGGCACCGGCGGACTTTGTGCCGCCGGCGTTTGTGGCCGACAGCCTGATCGAGCATTTCCCCGTATCCGGCTGGGGGCTGCGGCTGCTGCTGCCGCGGGTGCAGAGCGGCGGCCGCACCGTGCTGGCGGAGGCCTTCGGGGAGGCCGGCTCGCGGGTGGTGGAGGTGGCGGCCTACGAATCCCGCTGCCCGCAGGCGCTGCCAGCGGCCACCGCCGCCGCCCTGGCGGAGGGGGCCGTGAGCGCCATCACCTTCAGCAGCGGCAAGACCGTGCGCCACACCGCCCAGTTGCTGGAGGCGGCCTTCGGGGCCGACTGGCCGCAGCGGCTGGCCGGGGTGGCGCTGGTGTCGATCGGGCCGCAGACCAGCCGCGCCTGCCTGGAGGTGCTGGGGCGGGTCGACGCCGAGGCCGATCCGCACGACCTGGACGGACTGGTGGCGGCCTGCGGCCAGGCCCTCAGGGGGCCAGGCTGATCACCTGCCGCTGGCGGCCGAAACTCACCGCCAGCAGGCCGTTGGTCGCATCGATGCCCGTCACGGTCCAGCCCGGGGGCAGCAGCGGCTGATCGGCGCCGGTACCGCTGCAGCGCCCGCGGGGACCGGGGCAGAGCGGGCCGCTCTGGGAGCCGATCTGCACAAACGCCTGGGAGCGCCCGCCACTGCGGATCAGGCCGGTGAGCTTGAAGCCATCCGGCAGGGCGGCCTTGGCGGGGCCGCTGACCGGCTTGCCATCGGGACCGATGGTCCCCGTGGATTGGGAAGGCGCGAAGGGATCGGGGCGACCCACATCGATCGCACTCACCACCTGCTGCGGCGTGGCCAGGGGGGTGAGACCCGCCGTGGGCTGCAGTTTGGCCGGCGGCTTGGCGGGTTCGGGGGCCACCGGTGCAGGCGGAGCCGGAGCCGGCGGTGTCGGCACGCTGGCCGTGTCGTTGCCGCCGCAGCCCACCAGGGCGAACGCAACGCACAGCAGCAGCGACGGGCGGGTGCTGAACCGATCAGCCCTGCAGCTGGCCATCTCCTTGCTCCACGAGATCTCGGAACCGATCCAGGTTGGCCTGGAGCTCCTTGGTGACGATGCCCCCCAGGATGGAGGGTTCCATCAAGGGTGCCAACACCGCCGGCAGCTCGTAGCTGACGCTGAGCTTCACGGCCGTGCAGGTTGGGCTCTGCGGATAGAACCGCACCGCACCCTTGGTTGGCAAGCCTCCCACCGATTCCCAGTGCAGCTGCTGGGCATCCACCCGCAGGCTGATGCGGGCCTTCCAGTGGAAGCGGAAGCCCTGGGCGGCCAGGGTCCAGTCGGTGAGATCGGGGTCGCCGGGCTGGGTGACCACCGATTCGATCCAGCGCATCCAGCGGGGCATCGCCTCCAGATCGCTCCAGACGGCCCACACCTGCTCCACCGGCGCCTGGATCTCGGAGGTGACGCTGTGCTCAAGCCATCGGCCCATGGGGTTGCGGCAACGGGAAGGGTGGGGCCGGGTGTCAGGCCACGGCGGCGTTGGTGGCGAGCGCGATGGGGCGATCGAGGATCGCCGCCGCCGCCAGGCGTCCGCTCATGGTGGCGCCTTCCATCGAATCGATGTAGTCCTGCCTGGTGTAACTGCCGGCCAGGAAGAAGTTGGCCACCGGTGTGCGCTGCTCCGGCCGGTAGGGCTCCATGCCCGGCGCTTCGCGGTAGAGCGACTGGGCCAGCTTCACCACGTTGCTCCACACCAGCTTGAGGTTGGCGGCCGAGGGGAACAGCCGCCGCACCTGCTCATCGGTGGCGGCGACGATCTCTTCGGTTTTCTTGGGGATCCAGGGATCACCGGGGGTAAGCACACACTGCAGCAGCGAGCCCTGGCCCTCGCGGCGGTAGTCCTCGGGGCTGGCCAGGGCCAGATCGGCGAAGCAGCTGAAATCGGCGTCGGCCGTGTAGAGCAGGTTGTCGAGGCCGGCGGGGCGGCTGAGATCGCGGCGTGCGGCCTCGTTCAAGGGCGAGTCGCCCAGTTCGGTCACCCAGCCGTCGTAGCGCAGCTGCACGGTGGCCACGGGCACGGCTTCGAGCTTGTAGAGGTTGTCGAACAGGGGCCAGCGGCGCCAGGCCGCCGGGATCATCCGCT
>JBEGQE010000100.1:0-7266 GCA_041181145.1 Cyanobacteriota bacterium | reverse complement strand
CGCAGCAGCTTGATCAGCCCCTCGATCAGCCAGCCCTGCAGATCCACGCCGAAGGGCGGCAACCAGCTGTGGCGCCAGCGGGCCAGGCGGCGCACGGTGTCGTTCACCGTGACCACCGGCTGGCCCAGCACCAGGCGCCGCACCGCGCCCTGGCCCGGTTCCGGGTTCGGCTGATGGGGCGTGGTGGCCAGGTGGGCACACACCCGGGCGATGTCGGCGGCGTGGATGTAATGGAAGGAGGCGTCAGCCCGCAGCCACTTGGCCAGCCACAGCCAGCGGGCGGCTTCCTTGAGGCCGGCCGTGAGGTAGCTGGTGGGGAAGGACCCGCGGCCGTCCACCCGGCCGCCGAACACCAGCGTGGGGAACACCGCCACGATGCGCGAGGCCAGGGGATGCTGCTCCAGCTGCTGCAGGCACTGGGCCTTGGTCTGGATGTACTCGGTGCCGTAGGCCATCGCCTCGGGCAGCAGCTCCAGATCGCGGTTGAGGATGCTGGCGGTGGAGAAGTACACCACCTGCTCCAGCACAGCCGGATCCGTGGCGGCCAGCATCGCCTTCACGGCCACCACGTTCACCTGGCGGGCCCGTTCGGGATCGCCCCAGGCGGTGGCCGTGTGGATGATCCGGGTGGCGGAGGCGATGGCGGCCCGGTGGGGCTCCACCTCGCGCAGGTCGCCCACCAGCAGCGTGATGCGCGGGTGATCGGCCGGCACCACCGTGAGCTTGGCCGGATCCCGCAGCCACAGCAGCAGCTGGGCATCGCTCTCCCGCAGCAGCAGGTCGGCGATGTGCTGTCCGACGCAACCGGAGGCGCCGGTGATCAGGATCCGCGCCGGGGTGCTCAAGCCAGGGCTCCGAGGCGATCCATCACGCTCTTGCCGGCCTCGAAGAAGAACTGGCCGTTCTCCTCAGGGGTGCCGGGCAGGATGCCGTGGCCAAGGTTGAGGATGTGCTTGCGGCCGCGGGCCTTGCGCACGGTGTCGTCGATGCGGGCGCGGATCGCCTCCTGGCTGCCGAACAGCAGGCCGGGGTCCACGTTGCCCTGCACACCCACGTGCTCGGGCAGGCGGGCCAGGCCCTCGGCCATGTCCACGGTCCAGTCGAGCGACACGATGTCGACACCGGTGCGGGCCATCCGCTCGATCACGCCGGCGCTGCCGGAGATGTAGAGGATGAACGGGGTGTCGGGGTGGGTTTGCTTCACCAGGTCCACCACCTTCTTCTGGTAGGGAGCGGCGAAGGTGTCGTAATCGATCGGGCTGAGCTGGCCGGCCCAGGAATCGAACATCTGCACCACCTGGGCGCCGGAATCGATCTGGTAGCGCAGGTAGGCGGCGATCGACTCAGCGAAGTGGTCGAGCAGCCTGTGCAGCAGCTCGGGCTCGCGGAAGGCCATCGCCTTGATCACCGCGTAGTTCTTGCTGCTCTTGCCCTCAACCACGTAGGCGGCCAGGGTCCAGGGGGCGCCCACGAAGCCGAGCACGGCGGCCTCATTGCCCACCGACTGGCGCAGGCGGCCCAGCACCTCACCCACGAAGGGCATGCTCTCGGCCGGGTTGAGGGGGCGCAGGGCCTCCACCTGGGCCAGGTTGCGGATCGGGTCCTGGATCAGGGGGCCCTTGCTCTCGACGATGTCGAAGTCGATCCCCATGCCCGGCAGCGGTGTGAGGATGTCGGAGAACAGGATCACGCCGTCCGGCTTGAAGGCGTGGAACGGCTGCATCGAGATCTCGTAGGAGAGATCGGGGTTCTCGGAGCGTTCGCGGAAGCCGGGATGGCGGTCGCGCAGGTCGCGATACACCTTCATGTAGCGGCCCGCCTGGCGCATCATCCACACGGGCGGCCGCTCCACCTGCTCACCTCGGGCGGCGCGCAGCAGCAGGGGGGCGGTTCCGGTCATGGGAAAGCTGTGGTGATCCGCGAACTTACCCGAGACGACCCCCGCCGCAGGGGGGTCCGGCGGCCCTCAGCCCCGCTTCGTCACACGCCGGCCTCGGCCGTGTCGGCAGCGGCGGCGGCCTGCTCGAGGCTGCGCTGCTCATCGCGCTGGAACACCAGCACCGAGAGGGGGGGCAGGCAGAGGTCGAGCGAGTGCTCGTAGCCGTGGATGCCCCACTGGTCGGTGAACTTGCCGCCCAGGTTGCCCAGGTTGCTGCCGCCGTAGCGCTCGGCATCGGTGTTGAACACCTCGCTGTAGAAGCCCTCCATCGGCACGCCGATGCGGTAGTGGGAGTGGCTCTGGGGGGTGAAGTTGGCCACCACCACCAGCCAGCGGCCGGTGGTGCTCTCCCGCCGCATGAACGAGATCACCGAGTGGCGGTTGTCGTTGCAATCGATCCACTGGAAGCCGAACTGATCAAAGTCGTCGCGCCAGAGGGCCGGCTCGGCCTTGTAGAAGCTGTTGAGGTCGTCCACCAGGCGCTGCAGGCCCAGGTGCGGTTCGTACTGCAGCAGCTCCCACTGCAGATCGCCCCACACGTTCCATTCGGCCCGCTGGCCGAACTCCATGCCCATGAAGATCGTCTTCTTGCCCGGGTGGGTCCACATGTAGGCCAGCAGGGCGCGCACGTTGGCGAACTTCTGCCAGTCGTCGCCCGGCATCTTGTGCAGCAGGTTGCTCTTGCCATGCACCACCTCGTCGTGGCTGAGGGCGAGCATGAAGTTCTCGGTGTAGGCGTACCAGATCGAGAAGGTGACGTTGTTCTGATGGAACTGGCGGAACCACGGATCCAGCTCGAAGTAATCGAGCATGTCGTGCATCCAACCCATGTTCCACTTCAGGTTGAAGCCCAGGCCGCCGATGTCGGTGGGTTGGGTCACCATCGGCCAGGTGGTGGATTCCTCAGCGATCGAGAGGGCCCCCGGGAAGTGCTGGAACAGCACATGGTTGGCCTGTTGCAGGAACTGCACGGCCTCGGTGTTCTCGCGGCCGCCGTGCTCATTGGGGATCCACTCGCCGTCGGGGCGCAGGTAGTCGCGGTAGAGCATCGAGGCCACCGCATCCACGCGGATGCCATCGATGTGGAACTGCTCGAACCAGTACACCAGGTTCGCCACCAGGAAGTTGCGAACCTCGTTGCGGCTGTAGTTGAAGATCAGCGTGCCCCACTCCTTGTGCTCGCCGATGCGCGGATCGGCGTGCTCATAGAGATGGGCGCCATCGAAGAAGGCCAGACCGTGGGCGTCCTTGGGGAAGTGGCCCGGCACCCAGTCGAGGATCACGCCGATGCCCTCGGCATGGCAGCGATCCACGAAGGCGCGGAACTCATCCGGCGTGCCGAAGCGGCTGGTGGGGGCGTACCAGCCCGTCACCTGATAGCCCCAGGAGCCATCGAACGGATGCTCCGACAGGGGCATCAGCTCGATGTGGGTGAAACCGCGGGCCTTCACATAGGGGATCACCCGATCGGCCAGCTCGGGATAGGTGAGCAGGCGAGCGCCGGGCTTGAGGTCCGCCGCCGGCACCGGCGGGCGGGGCGTGCCATCGGCCTCGATGTAGGGCTGATCGGCGCTGGCGTGCATCCAGCTGCCGAGGTGCATCTCGTACACCGCGATCGGCTGGTCGAGCGGGTTGCGGCTGTCGCGCTCCTGCATCCAGCCGCTGTCTCCCCAGCCGTAGCTGCCCATGGGTTCAACGATCGAGCCGTTGTTGGGCCGCACCTCGTGGCGGAAGCCGTAGGGATCGGCCTTCTGGTAGCAGTGCCCCGCCTGGGTGCGCACCTCGTACTTGTAGATCTCGCCCGGCTTGAGGCCGGGAACGAACAGCTCCCAGCAGCCGCCCAGGCGGGCCTGCATGGGGTGATGGCGGCCATCCCAGCCGTTGAAGTTGCCGAGGATCGACACACTGCGGGCGTTGGGGGCCCAGAGGCAGAACATCACGCCGGCCACGCCATTGCGCGTGGTCACGTGCGCACCCATCCGCTCCCAGATGTGGTGGTGGTTGCCCTCGGCGAAGAGATGGCGATCGAGCTCGCCCATCCACTCCTCGCGGAAGGCCCAGGGGTCGTGGGCCACGTGCTCGATGCCGCCGCGCAGCACATGCACCTGATAGCCGCTGCCGGGGTCGTGGGGCAGTTCGGCCTCGAAGATCCAGGGGTGGTGGGGGGTGGCCATCGGCATGGCCGAGCCCCCGGTCATCAGCTCAACCCGTTCGGCCTCGGGCATCCACACCCGCACCACCCAGTTGCCGTTGTCCAGCGGCTGGGGGCCGAGCACCGCGAAGGGGTGGTCGTGCCGGCACTCCGCCAGGCGCTGGGCATCGTCCACCATCCAGTCGAGCTGAGCCAGCACAGATTCGAGCGCAGAAGCGTGGCTGGGAGCCTAACCGGGTTTTCTGGCCCCACCGTGCCGATTGACACGCTGTGGGTTGAAGCTCAGCGCACCGCCTTCGGGGCGGGTTCGCTGGGGAAATCAACGCCGATCACCTGATTGTTCGCATCCAGGATCACGAACAGGTTGTCGCTGAGGCGGTTGAACAGCACGTTCACCAGCACCAGGTGGGCATCCGGTGTGCTCTCCGCCTCCACCACGCGGCCCATCCTCTGGAACAGGCCGGTGCTGCGTTGCAGCGTCAGCCACTTGTCCTGCAGGGCCTGGGGCGTGATGTCCTTCTGGAACTGCGGGCTGAGGAAGCTGTGGGCGCTGATGAAGTTGCCGGTGCTCAGGGCGCGCACGAACTGCTCGGCCACCTTGCTGGTGGCGTCGTCGGTGCGGTCCACGTAGTAGCGCGCCACCTGGCCCTTGCCGTTCAGCACCAGAAACAGCACGCGTGGTCCCTGGCTGGTGGTGAGTTCCGCCTCCACCGTGCTGCCGGACAGGCCGCTGCGCACGCTCAGCAGCTCGTAGCTCAGCACCTTCGGCTGGCTGCGGATCGTGGCCTGCACCATCGCCGGGCTGGTGACCGCCTTGAGCTCCTCGGCGAACTGGGCGTAGCGGGCGTTGGCATCACCGCTCTTCACCGCCTCGAGGACGCGCGTGGCGGCCACCCGGGCCTGGGCCACGCTGAGCTCCTGGGCGGCGGCGGGCTGCAGGGCTGAACCGAACAGCAGCGCGGCTCCCAGGCTGAGGCTGGTGAGGGCGGGGCGCAGGCGGCGCAGCATGGAAGCGGGGCTTGGGCCGGCTCAGTTTGCCCCAACCATCGGTTCGATGCAGAACCTGGTGCCGTCGAGCTGGAGCGTCACGGTGATCTCCCGGTGCCCCGGGCCGGCCGGGCCGCTGGGTCGCTCACCGCTGCCCGGGTTGACGGCGATCTGCGGCCAGGCCGCCAGACCGATCGCGAGCCGCAGCCGATCGCCCTGGGCCAGCGTGGCCAGCAGCGGCTGCATCACCACCCGGCGCGGCTGCAGCTGGCGGCAGTCGTCCCCCAGCCAGCGGGCCACACCGGTGCACAGCTGCTGCACCGTGCCGTCGGCCCCCAGCCGGGAGAGGGCCAGGCAGAGGTCGAAGCCCGGCTGATCCGCCGCCGCCTGCAGCGTCAGCAGCGGTTGCCCCAGCAGCTCCAGCGGCCCGGCCAGCGGTGCGCTGTTGAAGCAGGCCACATCGGCCCGGTTGTCCAGGTCGCCCCGCTCGGCCGGGCCGGCATCGAGGCCGAGGTGGCCGCCGCGGCCGGGCAGGGGCCGCCAGGGGTCGTGCACGAGCACCACGGTGCCGCCGCCCGTGCCCTCGCCGGCGCTCAGCGCCCCTTCCTCGGGATCCACCGCCGCCAGCCCAGTGCTGCGCAGGCCCCAGACCTGGCCGCTGCTGCGCCGTGGGCTGCGACCACGCCACTGCCCGCTCAGCTGGTCCTGCAGCAGGGCTGCCGGTGTGCGCTGCCCCGCTGGGTTAGGCGGCTCAGCCCCCTTGAGGTGGCGATCGAAGAAGGCCAGCTGCAGGCGGTCGATACCGCCCCGCCAGTTCAGGTGGTTCCAGGCGCCGATCCGCAGCAGCGGCTCGCCGCCGGCGCGGCGCGCCCGCTGCCAGAGGTCGAGCACCCCCGCCAGGTGCGGGTCATACCAGCCGCCGATCAGCAGCATCGGCCGTCGCCACAGGTCCGCCGGCGGTTCATGCACTGCCCAGCCCTCGTCGCTGGCCGCATCGCGCTCCAGCCAGGCCAGTCCCATCGCCTGCGGGTCGTGGCGCCGCAGCAGCTCGAGGCCGTTGGCCAGGAAGCTGCCGCTCTCCAGGCTGCTGCGCAGGGCCTGCCAGCCCTCGGCATCGCCGCGGCGGCGGCAGCCCTGGGCCGCGAGCTGCAGGGCCCAGGCCAGTCCGAGGCCCCACCAGTGGCAGCCCCCTTCCGCCGCCCAGTGGCGCCGTTCCTCCAGGCCCGCCATCGCCGGCGCCAGGGCATCGGGCAACTGGGCGGGATCGCTGCTCAGCAGCTGGGTGAGGCCCTGATAGGAGAACCCATAGCTGCCCACCCGGCCGTTGCACCAGGGCTGCTGCCGGATCCAACTCAAGGTGGCGGCTCCGTCGGCGGCCTCCTGGGCAAAACCGGCGAAGCTGCCATCGGCCGGCCCCTCGGAGCCGCCGCGGCCGCGCACGTCCTGCACCAGCACGGCATAGCCGTGGCTGGCGTACCAGTGGGGGTGGGCGTAGGTGACGGTGGAGGCGATCGCCCGCCCGTAGGGCTGCCGCATCAGCAGCGTGGGCCAGGATCCACCGCCCGCCGGCTGCCACAGGCGGCAGGCCAGGGCGGTGCCATCGGCGGCCCTGCAGGACAGGTCGTCGACCTGGATCGGCGGGCCCGGGGCCGGCCCCTCAGCCGGGCTGCTCACGCGACCCGCTCAGCGCACATCGGGGCAGTACAGACCCACCACATAGGTGCTCAGAATCTCAGCATCGGTGGCGCTGAGGCCTTCGCGCGCCGCCACCTGGGCCACGGCCTGTGGGGAGGTGTAGGAGAGCCCCTGGGCGTTGAGGGTTTTCAGCTCGGTGCACAGCGCCTTGGCGCGCTGCGGGTTCTGCTTCACCGAATCCAGCAGGGTGGACTGCGCTCGGGCGGATGCCGTTGCCGTTGCCGCTGCCAGCAGGGCGGCCGCCAGCAGCACGGGCCGGAGCCGGTGGGTCCGGCGGAGCCCAGGGCGGAGCAGCGGGCGGAGCAGCGGGGCGTTGCGGAACAGGGGTGCGGGCACGGCCGTGGTGGCCAGGGGATCTCCATCCATTTCAGAGGGGGTGCCGCCGGGCTGCCGCCGCCCAGGGGTCAGTTCCCGGAGCGACCGGACCCCGCTGGCCCCCCGCCCGCCTGCTGCCGTTGGGCCGCCAGGATCCAGCGCCGCACCCAACGGGCGT
>JBEGQE010000099.1:0-22869 GCA_041181145.1 Cyanobacteriota bacterium | reverse complement strand
GAACTGCTGGTGGAAGGCGGCGTTCCCAACCTGATCGCCGGTCTGGGGCTGCTGCTGGCGAGTCTGCGCAGCGGCTGGGCCCAGCTCAAGGGTGAATCCAGCTGGGCCCTGCCCGCCCTTGCAGCCCTGGCGGCGATCGCCGGCCTGTGCGTGCAGGGCGCCACCGACACGATCTTCTTCCGGCCGGAGGTGCAGATGACCGGCTGGTTCTGCCTGGCCACCCTCACTGTCAGCCGGCAGAGCGCCTGAAGCCCATGGCGGAGGCCCAGCCCCTGATCGCCGGCTTTGATGCCGGTCAGACCCACACCACCTGCCGGCTGGCGGTGCTCCAACCGGATGGGCAGCTGCGGGTGGTGGCCAACGGCACAGGAAGCGGCGTCAGCCACCTGGCGGCCCCTGGTGGGCGCGAGCGCTTTCAGGCCGCCCTGCGCTCCGCCCTTGCGGCCTGCCGGGCGAGCGCCGCTCCGGATCAGCGGGGGCCCCTGGCCGCAGCCGGGGTGGGCGCGAGCGGGATCGAAGCGGGCACCCCCGTGGCCGAGGAGGGGCGCCAACTGGCGGCATCCGCCCTGGATCTGCCGCCCCAGCGGGTGGTGGTGAGTGGTGATGAGCGCACGGCGCTGCGGGGGGCCTTCCCGGACGGTCCGGGAATCCTGCTGATCAGCGGAACCGGCTGCATCGCCGTTGGACGGAATGCCCAGGGCCGTGAACACCGCTGCGGGGGCTGGGGCTGGCTGCTGGATGGGGCCGGGTCGGCGATGGATATCGGCCGGGATGCGCTGATGCTGAGCGTGCGCATGGCCGATGGTCGCTGCCCCGACAGCGCCCTGCGCCAGCGGCTCTGGCAGGCGCTGGGCGTGGGCAGCAGCCAGGAGCTCAAGGCGCGCGTGGTGCGGGCGGATTTCGGACCGGCCGGCTTCGCCAGCCTCGCCCCCTGCGTGAACGAACTCGCCCTGGCCGGCGACCACGACGCCGCTCGGATCATCGCCAGATCGGCCGAAGAATTGGCCGGGCTGGTACAGGGGGTTGCCGAGCACCTCAACCTGCTCGCCCCCCCGGTGGCGGCCGTTGGCGGCGCGATCGAGCACCTCACGGCCCTGCGCACCCGGTTCCGCGAGGCCCTGGCGGAACGCTTCGGTCAGGCGCAACTGGTGAGCCCCCACAACGACGCCTGCCAGGGCGCCCTGCTGCTCGCTGACACCCAGCTCCAGGCCCTCGCCACCAAAGCGCAGCAATCAATGACAGCCGCACAGGCCCACCCTGGCGGGCTTCGGACTAACGGCACATAATCAATGGCACCAGAACCAGCGTCCAGACAGCAGCACTCCACGCGGGCCAGGACATGCCACAACAACGAAGGCACCCGTGGCATCGCCTGCTACGCAGCCATCTCCTTCACCGCCCACCCCAGGCTTTCCTATTTGCGATTTCAGGAACACTGCTGATCAGCAGCGCCGCGATTCTGACCAGTGCCATCAGCAGCGAACGCTTCAAAAACACGCTGCTGACGCGCTTTGTCAACGAGAAAATCAATCAGATTGCCAGGAACCTGGAGACGGAAACCCTCGACTGGGCGGTCTGGGATGAAACCGATAACCACCTCAAAGGCAACAACCCCGATTACTACAAGAAGCAGTACAACCAGTACAGCTTCGCGCGCACACCATTTGTCGTAGCCCTCACGGCCAAAGGCAAGCTTTTCTCCAGCACAACATGGGACACTGCCAGCAACCAGACGATTCGCCTCAGCAAAGATCAGGAGCAGGAGATCCTCTCCCAACTCCCTGGCCATGATCCCCTCAAGCCCGCAACCTTCCTAGCCCGCTATCAAGGGCGACCGTTTCTGTTCTCGGCTCAACCCGTCCGCTCAACAGACAGCTCTAGCAAACCCACGGGAAGATTGATGTTCGTACGCCGTCTCGATGGTGGCGATATCTCCTTCAAAGACAGCAAAACCCTCAACAAAGCTCTTGGCGTCACGCACGAGTACTACGGCAAACCAAGCCAAGCCGGCTGGAACCCATTCGCCGCCATTGAAGTCGCTATCCCGCTTAAGCCCTGGCAGGGCATCAGCCCGATGCAGCTCATCATTCAACGGAATCCCGACGAACGCTTATTTGCGCTGAAGTCCATTAGCCTGCTGATACTCAGCGGAGGAACTGTGGCGGCTGTCGTCAACATCCGCTCAAGCATTCAACGCCGCCGGTTCCGCTTGCTGGAAATCCAGAACCGTCGTCGCCAGAACCATATTAATCGACAGTTGGAGCATCGCCGCCAGCACGATGAGCTGACCGGCCTATTAAGCGAACAAGGCCTACTCAGCGCCATCGTCAAACAAGCAGGCAGCTTTCCCGAGTTCAAGCTCGCCCTGGTTCATATTGACCTGGATCACTTTTCGGTGATCACCAATGGACTTGGGCGCAACCTCGGCGATGAGGCACTGAAGGCATTTGCGCTGGCCCTGCGCAGACATCTCCATCCAAGTTCGGCACTGGCCAGGATCGGCGCAGATGAATTCGCCTGCAGCCTGATCGGCACCAGCGAAACATCACTACGCTCTGAAATTGCGGCTTTGAGCTCCAAGCTTAATGACATGAGCATGCAGGTGCAAGACCAAAATATCAATATCACCGTCAGTATCGGTGCCTCCTTAATCGACGATAGGCTCCCAGAGCAGTCACTCCATGAAGCGAGTGTCGCCTGCTCGATCGTCAAGCTCGAAGGCGGGCGCGGCCATCAATTCTTCGGGGATGCCCAGGGGAGCACGACCGACTACCTCGCCTATCAACAGGCCAACCAGGATCTGATCACCGCAATTCACGACGACCGGATTGAGTTGCATGCCCAATCAGCCTGGCTCCTTGATGCAGCAGAGGGCTACCGGTCTACCTATGTTGAGCTTCTCTGCAGGATTAGAGATCGCGAAAATAGCCTTGCTTACTGGAATGAAAAACTGATTCTCGCAGCCCATCTCTGCGGCAGCCTACCCCTGCTCGACCAGCACATCCTGCGCCTCGCATTCAACAACATCTCCCTCATCTGCCCAAGAATTCAAAAAGCCCAAGCAGGAAAATCACCCATCTTTGCCATCAACATCACCGCCGACACACTCCTGTCTCCAGGCTTTGGGCAGAAACTCGAATCACTCCTGGATGAACAGCACATCGATCCCGAGATTATCTGCTTAGAGATCACAGAACAGGCAGCGTTGAGAGACCCAGCTCTCGCTATTACCACAATGAAGAAACTACGCAAGAGTGGCTTCAAGTTTGCGCTTGATGATTTCGGAACAGGCACAACATCGCTTGGCTACCTGCGGGATCTTCCTCTAGATTTTGTCAAAATAGACAAGAGTTTCGTCAATAAGCTTGACCACGACAAAGCAAGCGGCTTGATCGTTCAGTTCGTTGTTGAGCTCGGCAAGGAGATCGGCTTTCAAACAATCGCCGAAGGCGTCGAAGACCTTCCCCTCCTAATGAAGCTCAAGGAGCTTGGTGTTTCTATTGCACAAGGCTACTTCATAACAAGACCTAAACCCTTCCTGGCCAAAGACGAACCCCTATTCTTCCTCGAAACTGGCGAGAGCAAAATCACGCATCTTGACACATTTCGGCAGAGCGCATAAGCAATAAAATGAATTCCGCTCGACGACGCAGCTCGCACCAAGCGCCCTGGAATGTCAGGATCGGAAAATGCCGACACGGCCTTGGGCTCTTCGCAGCATCAGCATTTGCCCCCAAGGAGATTATACTTATCTTTAACGGCAAGTTCATCAGCTTTCGGGAGATGCTTGCCAAAGGAGAGCTTGAGGCTAACGCCCTGCAGATTGACGCAAATCTATACCTTGACCTCACACCGCCTGGCCTCTATGCAAACCACTCATGCAGCCCGAATGCTGGCATCGTGAACGATCGCACATTGATAGCACTTCAGCCAATTAAAGCTGGCGAAGAGATCACTTACGATTACTCAACAACCATGTGGGAAGACAACTGGACAATGGCTTGCTTCTGCGGATCAAGCAACTGTCGGAAGCTCGTTACGGATTTCCCTCTCCTACCCCGCCTAGTCCAGCAGCGCTACCTGCGACTCGGGATTGTTCAACGTTTCATCAGACGTCGGCTCTCTCAACCTCAGCGGTCGATCCTCATGCCGCGTTGAGCTGTTGATCGGCCAGCCGGGCCAGGTGGCTGCTCCAGTGGTCCACATCGCCCTGCTCAGCCGCCTCCACCATCACCCGCAGCAGCGGCTCGGTGCCGCTGGCGCGCACCAGCACGCGGCCGCTGCCGGCCATGGCGGCCTCGGCCGCGGCCACGGCCGCCGCCAGGGGTTCACAGGTCTGCCAGCCGGTGCGGCGGGAGCGATCCGGCACCGTGACGTTGACGAGCTTCTGCGGGTAAGGATGGAAACTGCCATCCAGCCAGTCGGCCAGGGAGCCACCGCTGACCTGGATCAGGCTGGCCACTTGCAGGGCGGTGAGCAAGCCGTCGCCGCTCATGCCGTGCCGGGCCGAAAGGATGTGGCCCGACTGCTCACCGCCGAGGGCTGCCCCCAGCTCCTCCATGGCGGCATGCACGTATTGATCGCCCACGGCCGTGCGCTCCAGCAGGCCGCCACGGGCCTGCCAGGCCCGCTCGAAGCCGAGGTTGCTCATCACCGTGGCCACCAGACGGTTCTGCGGCAGCTCGCCGGCCGCCATCAGGGCCTGGCCCCACAGGTAGAGCACCTGATCGCCATCCACCACGCGGCCCCGGCCGTCCACCGCCAGCATGCGATCGGCATCGCCGTCGAAGGCGAAGCCCATCGCTGCACCCTGCTCCTGCACGGCGGCCCGCAGCGGCTCGAGGTGGGTGCTGCCGCAGCCCTGGTTGATCCGACGCCCATCGGGCTCCCCGTGCAGCACGCTCACCTCGGCGCCGAGGGCGCGGAACACCGCCTCACCGCAGCTGGTGGCCGACCCCCAGCAGAGATCGAGCACGATCCGGCAGCCCTCAAGGCGCCGGCCGCCCACGCTCTGCAGCAGGCGCTGGCGGTAGTCGGCCAGGAGATCGGGGCGTGCCTGCAGCCGGCCGTCGCCGCGGAAGCCGGCCGCGGCCTCCCCCCCATGCAGGCCGGCTTCGATCGCCGCCTGCCGGTCCTTGCCGAGCTTGGCGCCGCAGGCGCCGAACACCTTGATGCCGTTGTCGTGCGGGGGATTGTGGCTGGCCGACACCATCAGGCCGCCGCTGGCCCCCAGCTGGCGGATCGCACCGGGCACCGCCGGCGTGGGGCAGAGGCCGATGTCGAGCACCTCGCGGCCCGCGGCGGTGAGGCCAGCAGCCAGGGCCGCCACCAGCATCGGCCCGCTGCTGCGCGAATCCATCCCCAGCACGATCGGCCCTTCGTGGGACAGCTCGCGGCCGCACCAGTAGCCGAGCTGCAGCGCCAGAGCCGGCGTGATCAGCTGACCCACCCGGCCGCGGATGCCATCGGTGCCGAAGGCCGCCGTGCCCGGCGCCAGCGGGGCGCCCAGGGGATGACGATCCGGCTCAGCCATCGCGACGCAACGCTCCATTGCGGCCCAGGCTAGGAGCCGGGCCCAGCCAGCTCCTCGCGGCGCACCTCAACGCCAGCGGCGAGGCCGCCAGCAGCAAAGCAGCAGCTCGGCGATCGCCCACAGCAGCAGGGCTCCCACCACCCAGCCGGGCAGCAGCCGCACCGGCCAGAGCGGACGCAGCAGCCAGAGGGTGCCGGCGACGGCCCAGAGCTGCAGCACCCGCCGGCGCTGACGCCAGCCGGGCAGCGTCGTGAGCAACGGCGGCAACGGCGTGAGCAGCCGTGGCAGCCGTGGCATGGAGGGAATCCTGGACAACCCTGGCAAGCCCGTGCAGCCGGCAGGCGATCTCCCCAAGAATGCCAGCACCTGTCCAGCCGCCATGCCGCCGCTGAGCCCGTCCGCCCGTCGTCAGCCCGGGCCGCTCGGCATCGCCCTGATCGCCCTCGCCGGCCTGGCCAGCGGGGCGGCCCTGGCCGCGCTGCGGCAGCTCGTGGTGCAGCTCTCGCCACCGCTCACACCGCAGACCTCCGCTGCGGCCCTGCGCCAGGCCCGCCACTGGAGCGTGGATCCGGAGCGGCGGCGGGAGGCCGCCCTGCTGCTGAGCAACCAGCAGGACACACCGCCGGCCGAGCGGCTGCGCCTGCTGCGGGGCCAGGGCTGGGGAGCGAGCCCCCTGGCCGCCGTGAGCCTCAAGCAGGCGGCCCTGGCGGCGGAGGCCGGCGGCCAGGTCACCAGCGCAGACGGCCTCTGGCAGCAGCTGCGCGATCGCTTCCCCAACCAGCCCGCCAGCGCCGATGCCCTCTACACCCTGGGCCGCCGGGTGCCGGCGCTGCGCCGCCAGCTGCTGGAACGCTTTCCCGCCCATCCCGCCGCCCTGGCGGCCGCCCTGGAATCCGGTCAGGCCCTGCACCTGGCCCGCTGGGGCGCGCGCTGGCCCGGGGCGGAACCGCTGCTGCGGGAGAGCTGCCAGCGCCAGCAACCGGCCCTCACGGACGGCGAACGGCAGAGCCTCGCCGCCGCCCTGGCCCAGCTGGGTGATGGCGAAGCCTCCCTGGCCTGCCTGGGCGGTGCAGCGGCCGCTCCACCGCTGCAACTCAACCTGGGCCGGGCCCTGCTGCACGGCTCGCCGGACGCCCAACGCCAGGGCGAGCAGCGGCTGCTGCGGCTGGCCCGCCGGCATCCGGCCAGCGAGGAAGCCCGGCAGGCGGCGGCGCTGCTGGCCCAGCAGGGCGATGCCGGCGCCCTGCAGACGCTGATGCAGCTGCCCAGCAACCTGAAGGACACCCCGGCAGTGCAGGCGCGCCTGGCCCTGGAGGGGCGCCTGCCCTGGCAACGGGTGCTGCAGCGCTGGCCCCAGGAGCCCAGCAGCTGGGATCTGCAGTGGGAGCTGGCCCGCAAGGCCCTGCTGCAGCGCCAGTGGGGTGCCGCGTCAACGGTGCTCGCCAGCCTCGACAGCCGGCTGCTGCCCGCACCCCTGGCCGCGCGCCAGCTGTTCTGGCAGGGCTACAGCACCCAGCAGCTGGGGCGGCGGACGGAGGCGAACCGCCTCTGGCGTGGGCTGCTGGCGATCAGCCCCGGCGGCTACTACGCCTGGCGCGCCCGGCTGCGGCTGGGCGAAGCCGTGGCCGCGGATCCGCGCCGGCCCAGCGCACCCCCCACGCCCGCCCCGCCATCCAGCGCGGCACCGAGCTGGCAGCCCCTGGCCAGCGGCGATGGGCAGCTCGATGCCCTCTGGCGGCTGGGGCAGCCCCTGGAGGCGTGGGAAACCTGGCGCCACCGCCAGGGGGGGCAGGCTCCACGGGGGGCAGAGGCGCTCCAGCTGGAGGGCCGGCTGCGCACGGCGATCGGCGACGACTGGACCGGCCTGGGCCAGCTGGAGCAGGCCAGCCTGCGCCTGGGCCAGGCCAGCTGCGCCGTGCAGTGGCAGCGGGAGCTGCAGCAGCATCCGCGCCGTTTCAGCGCAGCCTTCCGCCAGGCATCGGAGCGCGCTGGCCTCGATCCCGACCTGCTGCTGGCGGTGGCGCGGCAGGAATCGCGATTCACGCCGGCGGTGAGCTCAGCGGTGGGGGCGGTGGGCCTGCTGCAGCTGATGCCCGAAACCGCCGCCGAACTGGCGGGCTCCCCGCAGAGCACCGCAACCCTGCAGGATCCCAGCCACAACGCCGCCCTGGGGGCCCGCTATCTGCGCCAACTGCTCGACCGGTGGCACGGCAACCCCTTCCTGGCGGTGGCCAGCTACAACGCCGGGCCTGGCGCGGTACAGGGCTGGCTCGGGGCGGCGGCTCCGGATGTGCAGCGTGAGGCCGAACTCTGGACCGAGGCGATCCCTTACCCGGAAACGCGGCTGTACACCAAAAAGGTGCTCGGCAACTACTGGACGTACCGGCAGGAGGAGACCCGCCCGCCCTGCTGAGCCCCCACTGCGCAGACCAGCGCCTCAGCTCAGGTAGCCACCCAGCCGCCCGTGCAGCCGCTGGCCGATGGCGATCCCCAGCAGCACCCAACCGCTCAAACCGGCCGCCGCCAGCAGGGGGGGCGGCACCAGCCGCAGGCGGGTGAGATCCAGGCGGGCCAGCAACACCGCCGAAGCCAGCACCAGCACCTCCGCGAACACCGCCAGATGCAGCAGGTAGAGGCCGCCGGTGATCACGGTGAGCAGGGTCACCACCAGGGTGAGCGCCTTGCTGGAGGACATCAGCAGCGACAGCTCACGCAGCAGCAGATCGGGCATGGTGCAGAGCACCACCACCAGCACCGCCTGCAGGCACTGCAGGGGCCAGAAGAAGGGCCCGGCCATGGCCAGGGCCGTGGCGCCCTCGGCCTGGCGGATCAGCTCGGGATCCACATCGGCCCAGTGCAGGCCCATGTAGGTGCTCACCAGCAGCAGCACCAGCAGCATCGGGGCCCGCAGCGGCAGGGCGAACAACAGCAGGGCAGCTCTCACGCGGGCACTCCGGGGCGGTCAGCGGCGGGTTGATCCAACACCAGGGCAATCGCCTCAAAGGGACAGGAGGGAATGCATTGTTCGCACACCAGGCAACGGGAGGCATCGAACTGCAGCTGCCAGTCGGGGGCGCCGATGCGCAGGGCGCCGCTGGGGCAGAGGCTGCTGCAGATGCCGCAATCCACGCAGCGCTGGCGGTTGATCTGGATCTCGCCGGGGGCGCGGTTCAGGCCCAGACCCTGGGATTCGAGCCAGTGCTCCGCCGCCTCCAGGTCATCGATGTCGCCGGAGAGCTCCACCACCATCGTGCCGCTCTGATTCGGCGCGATCTGGGCGCGCAGGATCTTGGCGGCGATGTCGAAATCCACCGCTAGGCGGTAGGTGATCGGCTGGTGCACCGCCTCACGGGGGAAGTGCAGGGTGATGCGGCGCTTCACGGGTGCGATCCCGCCTGGGGGCAGCGTAACGACACCGGCGGAACTGGCAGATTGAGAGCCCTTCCACGGTTGGGCCGTGAGCGCTCCCGCACCGACCTCCACCCCCTCCAGCCCGCTCGGGCGCCGCGAACGCGTGCTGCTGGCCGTGCTGGCGGCCGCCCTCGCCGTGGTGCTGGTGGTCCTGCGCGGCGGACTGCAACCGGCCGCACCGCTGGAGAAGCTGGCGCGACAGTCGCTGGATCTGCCGGTGGCCCTCGCCGACGGGCGCCCCACGCTGGTGGAGTTCTACGCCGACTGGTGCGAGGCCTGCCGGGCCATGGCACCGGCCATGGAGACCATCGAGCAGCAGCACCGCGGACAGCTCGACGTGGTGCTGCTGAACGTCGACAACCCGCGTTGGCAACCGGAGATCGATCGCTACGCGGTGAACGGCATCCCTCAGCTGGAGCTGTTCGATGCCAGCGGCACCGCCATCGGCCGCTCGCTCGGGGCCCGCAGCGCACCGGAGCTGGAGGCCCTCAGCGGCGCCCTGATCGCCCAGACGCCACTGCCCGACCTGCCGGGTATGGGCAGCCTCAGCAGCCTCACGCCCGGGCCGGCGCTCAGCAGCGCTGCAGCGATGGCCGGTCCGCGCAGCCACGGCTGACCCCTGGCCGCAACCGCGTGGTTCAGCCCGGGTCAGCCCACCTAGCCTGCAGCGATCCGCACCCCCGCCGGCTGGCCGCCGGATCGCCATGAACCGCTTCCGGGTCGAGCTGATCGCCGCCACCCCGAACCCGCAGCAGTGCATCTACGCCGCGATGCACCAGGACTACAGCGAAGGGTTCGTGCTGGCCGATCGCGCCAACTGGCCGGACGAAACCCGCGCCGGCGAGATCTGCGTGAAGCGTCTGCTGGCCGGCGAGCGCGGCCACTACGGACCGCTCGAGCACGCCCAGATCGTGCTGAACGTGGGCTGGTTCCCCCACTCGGTGATGCAGCAGGCCCGCACCCATCGGGTGGGCGTGAGCTTCGACGTGCAGTCGATGCGCTACACGGGCGAGCGCATCTGCCGCGCCGCCAACGGAGAGCTCGATCTCGAGGAGGTCTTCTACCTGCGGCCGGTGGGGCAGTACAGCGACCGCCAGGGCAAGAAGTACAGCTACACCGCCGAGCAGCGCGACGAGGACCTCGAGCTCTGCCGCCGTGCCGCCGCCCGCTACCGCGACATGCTCGCCGCCGGCTTCGCCGAGGAGCACGCCCGCGGCATCCTGCCCTTCGACTACCGCCAGCACTTTGTGGTGAGCTTCTCGCTGCGCGCCTTCCTGCACTTCATGGACCTGCGCGCCAAGCTCGACGCCCAGGAGGAGATCCGGGTGCTGTGCGATCTGATGTGGCCGCACCTGCAGAGCTGGGCCCCGGAAATCGCCGCCTGGTACGAGAAGACCCGGCTGCACAAGGCCAGGCTGGCCCCCTAGCGCCTTAAACGCGGGCCAGGGTCACGCGTTCCGGCTGGTGCTGGTACTTACCGGAGCGATCGCGGTAGGTGGTGTCGCAGGGGTCGCCCTCGAAGAACAGCAGCTGGCAGATGCCCTCGTTGGCATAGATCCGGCAATCGGCTCCGGAGGAGTTGCTGAACTCCAGGGTGAGGTGTCCCTCCCAGCTGGCCTCAGCCGGCGTGGTGTTCACGATGATCCCCAGGCGGGCATAGGTGCTCTTGCCCAGGCAGATCACGGTGATGTTGGGCGGTACGCGCATGTGCTCAAGCGCCACGCCGAGGCCATAGGAGTGCGCCGGCAGGATGAAGTAGGCACCGTCGGCGTCCTCGTGCAGCGGGGCCTCCTCCAGGTTCGCCGGGTTGAACCGCTTGGGATTCATCACCGTGCCGGGCACATGGCGGAAGATCAGAAACTCCTTGGCCGAGAGGCGCAGGTCGTAGCCGTAGGAGGAGCACCCGAAGCTGAGCACCGGCCGCTCGGCACTCTCGGGCTCGAGGTGGCGCACCAGATCGGGCTGGAACGGCGCCAGCATGCCCGCAGCAGCCTGATCCTTGATCCAGCGGTCGTTCTTGAGCATCAGAAGCCTCGGCGCAGCTGCGTGACCTGATCCGCCATGGCCAGCAGGGCGGTGGGCATGCAGGGTCCGGTCAGGATCACATCCAGATGGGCCGGGCGGCGGTTCAGCACGTCGATCACCTCACCGGCCGGCAGGTAGCCGAGATCGACCGCCAGGCCGAGTTCATCGAGCACCAGCTGGTCGAGCTCACCGGCCAGCAACTGCGTGCGCGTGTACTCCCACACCTCGAGCACGGCGGCGCGATCCTCGGGGGACACCACGGCGGCTTCGGCGGGTTCGCCCAGGCAGGCGGCCACGGCCGGCCGCAGCCACTGCAGGCGGCCGCACAGCCAGACGCTGCGCTCCAGCCCCTGATCCACACCGCCCTTGAGGAACTGGCTGATCAGCACGCGACTGCCCAGGCCAGCGCTGCGCAGGGCCTGGCTGAACACGCCGCTGAAGCTGCCGCGGAAGGGGGCCGTGTGCACCTGCAGCAGACCCTCCTGCTGGGCCACCAGGCGCAGGCTGCGCCCGGAGGAGGCGGCACGGGCCAGGGGTGCGGGGCGCATCGAGGTGGCGCCGGCGCGCGGCTGGTGCTTGGCCGTGGCCGCCATGCTTGCCGTCATGTCCAACACCGCGCTGAACCTGAATGTAGCGGCGTGGGGCCGGGCGGCAAGCATCAGCCACTACCGGTAGTGCAAACACCCGTACCATCGGCGCAGCACCCAGCCCAGACGCCGATGGCCGCCAGCGATGGCCACACCGACCACAGCCGCAGCGAAGGCCGCGCCGCCGATGCCCTGCGCCCCACCCGCTTCGAGTGGGACCCAATGGGCTTCGCCCTCAGTTCGGTGACGGTGCACACGGGGCGCACCGCCGTGATCTGCAGCGTCTGCCTGGAGGAGGGCGTGCCGAAATGGCGCCAGGGATCGGGACGGGGCTGGTTGAGCGCCGACTACCGCCTGCTGCCGGCCAGCACACCCAGCCGCCAGCCGCGGGAACTGATGAAGCTCTCCGGCCGCACCCAGGAGATTCAGCGGTTGATCAGCCGCAGCCTGCGCGCCTGCCTGGATCTCGAGGTGCTCGGCGAACGCAGCCTGCAGATCGACTGCGACGTGCTCCAGGCCGATGCCGGCACCCGCACCGCCGCCATCACCGGCGCCTGGGTGGCCCTGGCCCTCGGGCTGCAGCGCCTGGAACACCGCGGCGTGCTGGAGCGCTCGCCGCTGCAGCGCCAGGTGGCTGCGGTGTCGGTGGGGCTGGTGGAGGGCCGGGCCCTGCTCGATCTGGACTACCGCGAGGACAGCCGGGCCGAGGTGGATCTCAACGTGGTGATGGACGACCACAGCCAGCTGCTGGAGATCCAGGGCACCGCCGAGGGGGCACCCTTCAGCCGCCGCCAACTCGACAGCCTGCTCGATCTGGCCGAATCGGGCCTGCAGTCGCTGCTGGCCAGCCAACGCCAGGCGCTGGCGCAAGCCCCGGATTAGTGTCAACCGTTACAGGGCACCGCGGGGGCGATCCGTAGGGTCCGGCACACCTCGCACCGCCGTCATGGTCGGCGCCACAGGCGGCTTCAGTCGCTACTCCGCCAGTCCTTCCACCGGCAGCCCGGGCCTCAGCCCAGCGGCTGCCACCATGCCGGCGCCCAACGCCACGCTGCTGGACGTGATCCGCGGCCTGGCCGGCAGCACCACCGAAACGGTGGAGCGGGGCAAGACGATCTTTTTCCCGGGCGACCCCGCCGAGAAGGTGTACCTGCTGCGGCGCGGTGCCGTGCGCCTCTCCCGGGTGTACGAATCCGGCGAGGAGATCACCGTGGCGCTGCTGCGCGAGAACAGCCTGTTCGGGGTGCTGTCGCTGCTCACCGGCCAGCGCTCCGACCGCTTCTATCACGCCATTGCCTTCACCCGCGTCGAAATGGTGACCGCCCCGGCCACCTCGGTGCGCAAGGCGATCGAGCAGGACGCCAGCGTGGGGCTGCTGATGCTGCAGGGCCTCTCCTCGCGCATCCTGCAGACCGAAACCATGATCGAAACCCTCACCCACCGCGACATGTCGTCGCGGCTGGTGAGCTTCCTGCTGGTGCTCTGCCGCGACTTCGGCGTTCCCGGCAGCGAGGGCATCACGATCGACCTGCGCCTCTCCCATCAGGCCATCGCCGAGGCGATCGGCTCCACCCGCGTGACGATCACGCGGCTGCTGGGCGACCTGCGCAACGCCGGTCTGGTGCAGATCGACCGCAAGAAGATCACGGTGTTCGATCCCCTGGCCCTGGCCAAGCGGTTCAGCTGAAGGGCTGGTCGTCGCCAGCCGGCGCCGGCCGGCCGCAACGCCGATACTGAACCCGTTCGCTGGTTCCCGTGTCCGGCTGGCTGCTGATCCTGGCCCTGCTGGTGCTCGGGGGCGTTCTCTCGACCCTGGGGGATCGCCTTGGCTCCAGGGTGGGCAAGGCGCGCCTGAGCCTGTTCAACCTGCGTCCGCGCCGCACGGCGGTGCTGATCACCGTGCTCACCGGCAGCCTGATCAGCGCCATCTCGCTGGGGTTGATGCTGCTGGTGAGCGACCGGCTGCGCACCGGCCTGTTCGAGCTCGACCAGCTGGAACGCCGCCTGCGCGACAGCCGCCAGGCCCTGCAGGACAACCGCGAGCAGCTGGAGCGCAGCGAGCGCGACCGGCGCCAGGCCGAACGGGAGCGGCGCCAGGCCCGCGGCCAGCAGGCCCAGGCGGAGCAGCAGGCCCGCAACCTGCGCCGCGAGCTCGGCCCGCTCAACCGCCAACGGCAGGAGCTGGAGCGGGAGCGGGAACGGCTCAGCCGCGACATCACCGCCAAGGATGCGGACATCCGCCGCAACCGGGCTGAACTGGCCCGGGTGACCGACCAGATCGCCAGCAGCGCCCGCGAACTGAAGCAGCTGGAAACCAACCTGATCGCCCTGCGCCGCGGCGATGTGGTGATCACCAGCGGCCAGCCCCTGGAGATCGCCAAGCTGCAGATCGACAATCCCGCCCAGGCCCGGCCGTTGATCGAGGCCCTGCTGCGCCAGGCCAATGCCAACGCCTACCAGCGCGTGCTGCCCGGCGAAACGGTGAGCCGCCAGATCCTGCTGGTGCCCCGCAGCGACATCGCCAAGCTTGAGACGATCCTCAGCAAGAAGGGCACCTGGGTGGTGAGCCTGATCTCATCCGCCAACGTGCTCAAGGGCGAACGGCAGGTGGTGGCCTTCCCCGATGTGCGCCCCAACCGCCAGGTGGTCAAGGCCGGCGACCAGCTGGCCACCACCGTGCTGGAAGGCGATGAACGCAGTCCGGAGCAGGTGCGCAGCCGCCTGAATCTGCTGCTGGCCGCCGCCTTCACCCAGGCCCAGCGGCGCGGCACCCTGGCCGACGGCCTGCAGTTCGACCCCAGCAGCTTCAATCAGCTGGGCGCTGCCCTCAGCAACCGCCCCAGCGGCCAGGCCGTGCGGCTGGAGGCGATCGCCCGTCGCAACAGCGACCTGGCCGACCCGGTGGTGGTGGACATCCGCGCCCTGCAGACCATCCCGGTGGCTCCGCAGCTGCCCCGCTCAGGCGGCAGCCGGTGAATCAGCCCAGGCCCGACCCCAAGACCGCACCCCGCGATCCCGGCCCCTACGCGGCCCTCGATCCCGGCCGCTGCAAGTGCGGCTTGGTGCGCAGCGATCCCGCCGGCACCGAGATCCTGGCCGCCGGCGTGCTGGATCCCGAGCGCTGCTGGCAGCTGCTGGAGCAGTGGCAGCGGCAGGGCCTGATCGGCGGCCTGCTGCTCGGCGATGGCACGGGCAGCGGGCCCTGGCAGCCGCGGCTGGCGGCGCTGGGGCTGTCCGTGCTGCTGGTGGAGGAGGCGGGCACCACCCTGGCCGCCCGCGAGCGCTACTGGCAGCTGGAGCCAGCGCGGGGCTGGCGGCGCCTGCTGCCCCATGGCCTGCGGCTGCCCCCCAGGGATGTGGACGATGTGGTGGCCCAGCTGCTGCTCGAGCGCCATCTGGGCCAGCCGCTGGGGCGCCGCCACTGCACCTGGCTCGAGCCGCTCAGAACTTCGCCCGCACGGTGAAGGCGTAGTCGCCGCCGGGTTCGAGCTGGTAGTCGGCCTTGAGCAGGAAGCGCAGCAGGGCGTCCTGGATCAGGGCCCGGCCCAGCGAGGGTTCCACCAGCAGTTCGCCCCGATCGAAGCACCAGCTGAAGGTCCACTGGAAGCCACCGGCACTCACTTCGCCCTCCAGCAGCCGCTGGCTGAAGCTCTGATGCAGCACCCGCAGCTGGGCAGTGGTGGCAGGCAGGCGACTCACGGCACGATCGAAGCCTGCTCCAGCTTCGCCGCAGCGGGGGCCACAAACCCGTTCAATCGGTTACCGGCCCGCTCGAATCCCAGCCGCTGGATCAGATCGATGCCGGCCAGCACCTCATCGAGCACCTGATCGAGCACCGGCTGCTCGGCGGGGGAGAAGCGCCCCAGCACATGGCCCACGGTGCGCTGCTTGCGCTCCACCGGATTGCTGGCGGGGGCACCGATGCCGATGCGCAGGCGGGGAAAGTCCTGTCCGCCGAGGTGGGCGATGGTGCTGCGCAGCCCGTTGTGGCCGCCGGCACCGCCGGAAACACGCAGGCGCAACCTGCCCAGTGGCAGGTCCATGTCGTCCACCAGCAGCAACATCTGGGCCGGCTGCAGGCCGTACCAGTCGAGGGCGGCGCGGATGGCGCGGCCGCTGTCGTTCATGAAGGTCTGCGGCATCAGCAGACGCAGGCGTCGCTGGCCCTGCCCCACCTCCGCCAGCAGCCCGTGCAGCTTGGCCTGGTTGCGAAAGGCCGTGTGCGCCTGAGCGGCCAGGCGCTCAAGAGCCATGAAGCCCACGTTGTGGCGGGTGCCGGCGTACTTGTCGCCGGGATTGCCGAGGCCCACCAGCAGCTGCAGCGGCGGTGCCGCCGGGGACGGAGCCATGCCGGGATCAGACCGCAGGCTTCTCGTCGGCCTCGGAGGACACCTGGGCAGCGGAGCCCTGGCTCACTTCGGCTTCGACGGTGTCCACCGCCTTGCGGAACTCCTCTTCGAAGCCCTTGGACGCCGACTGGAAACCCTTGAGCGTGCGCCCAAGGGTCTTGCCCAGCTCCGGCAGACGTTTCGGACCGAACACCAAAAGACCGATGGCGGCGATCACCGCCATCTCGGGCAGTCCGATCCCGAAGATGTTCATCAGCCGACGCCGTTCCAGTTCACGGTGATGCCATCGAGCAGCAGCGACTTGTTGTACAGCTGCAGGATCACCAGCAGAAACACCAGGAACAGGGCCATGAAGATGCCCATCACCGGCGTGGTTCCCCAGCCCGGCACCACCTTGCCGTACTCGGAGTTCAGGGGACGGAGCAGGTCTCCCAGGCGGGTGCGTTGAGCCATGACGGCGCTGTGCTCTCTGGCAGGGAAAGGGTCTGGCTACTGTAAGGGCCACGGCTGCCCGCTCAGCCCGCCCTGTGCAGAGTTGTGATGGAAACCAGCGTGATCGAAGCCGGCGCCGCCGCCAGCACCTCCCCCGCCCTGTCGGTGGCGATCGCCGTGCTGGCCGTGCTGCTCGGGCTGACGGGCTTCGGCATCTACACGGCCTTCGGCCCGCCGTCGAAGGGTCTGACCGACCCCTTCGACGATCACGACGACTGATCTCCGGCGGCCAGGGCCAGCCGCAGCCGGCGCAGCTGCCAGGGGCCAAGGTCGGCGGGGGCGTCGACCAGACGCCAACCGGCTGACAGCTCCAGCGGCTGGCGCAGCGGGCTGAGGTTCTGCACGGTGAGCCAGGCCTCACCGGCCCGATCGCCGGGCTCCAGGCCGATCAGCTGCAGGGCCGCATCGGCGAACGCCAGCGGCGGCAGCGGCGCCTGCAACGACAGCCCTTTCGGCGCAGGGCGCAGCCAGACGGGTTCGCGGAAGCGGCGGGCCTGGCTCGGCACCGCCTGCTGGCGCCAGCCCTCGGCCAGGGGCATGAGCGCCAGCCGCTGGCGCTGCAGGCCGTGGTCGGCACCGGGGTCGGGCCAGGTGGGTGCCCGCAACAGCGACACCCCCAGGCGCTCCGGCGCTCCGGAGACCCCCTGCGGTCCATCGAGCAGCACCGCCAGGCCACCACCGCCAGCCGCCCCCTGGGCAGCCAGCCAGCTGATGGCGGGCACCTCCCAGCGGCTCTGCTCGCGGGGCGTGCAGGGCCGGGCCGGACGCTCCAGCACACCGCCGCTGGTGTCGGCGGCCAGGCGCATGGCCGGCTCGGCCAGGGGGATCTCGAGCCGCAGCAGCTCATGGCGCTGGCGCCAGTCCACCTGCAGCGTCAGCTCCAGCCAGGGGCTGGCGGCCCGCAGCTGCACATCCAGCCGCAGGCGACTCAAACCGCACCGCCCGCGCCAGACCAGGCGGGTGCAGAGGGGCCCCTGCTCTGCCACCGCGGCCAGCTCCTGCCAGACCAGCGGCAGGGGATGGTCGCGGTAGTCGGCCGCGATGTCCCAGGCATCCCAGAACTCGCCGTGGTCGCGCCAGCGGCACCACTGCAGCGGCGCGGCCAGCTGCGGCCGGCCATCGCCCCCCCACAGCTGCTGCACGCCGGCATCCGCCAGCTCCACCTGCAGCAGGCCGTTGCTGAGGCGCCAGCGCCGGCCGCCGCTCGCAGCGCCGGGCAACTCCTGGAGCCGCACGGGGTGGGCGATCGCCGGCGGCTCAGCGGGCACGGCCGCGGTCGGCTCGCGGCATAGGGCCAGCGGCGCCAGCCCGGGTGTCGGGGGCAGCTGAACCCACACGCCACCGCCCGCCGCGGACTGCGTCGGCAGCGGCGGGTCGGCGCCGCGGGCCTGCTGCAGCAGCCGCCAGCCGCCGCGGGGCAGGCGCAGGGTGATCGGTGTGGCGGCGTGGGGATGCAGCGGCAGCAGCCACCAGCCCTCGGCCCCAGGCGCCAGGGGCCCCAGCAGCTGCCGCAGGGTCCGGTCGCGCAGGCGGGCCGCCGCCCGCCGGGCGGCACGCCACTGGGGTTCCGCCTGCTCGAACACGGCGCTGATCGAGGTGCCGGGGAGAATGTCGTGGAACTGCTGGAACAGCAGCGGACGCCAGTCGGCCACTGCTCCGTTGACCAGAGTGCCGTTAACCACAGTGCCCTTGGCCAGAGCGCTGGTGGACAGGGCGGCGGGCTCGTGGAGGGCCAGCAGGGCACAGGCCAGATCGGCCTCGCGCAGCAGCCGTTCCAGGCTGCGGTTGTGCCGCTTCTGATCTGGGCGGCTGGTGGCACAGCCGCGGTGCAGTTCCAGATAGAGCTCGTCGCGCCACACCGGCAGCTGCGGGGCCAACGGCTCCAGCGGCTCCAGGTAGGCCCGCAGGCTGCCGTGCCGCTGCGGGCAGGCCTGCGGCTGCTGCTGCCAGAGGGCAAGCTGCTGCAGCATTTCCTCGGTGGGGCCACCGCCGTGGTCGCCCACCCCCGGTAGCCAGAGCGCCTCGTTCAGACCGGTGCCCGCCTGCCATTGCAGGCGGTAGCGCTCCATCGCCAACGGATCGCCATCGGTGCCGATCGGGGCCGTCATCAGCGCCAGCACCTCGGCGCCGCAGCGGCTGCGCCAGCGGAACAGGCGATGGGGGAAGGGATTGGTGGCGTTCCAGGCCAGCTTGTGGGTGCAGAACCAGCGCACACCCGTGGCCGCCGCCACCGCCGGCAGCCCCGCCCCGAAGCCGAAGCTGTCCGGCAGCCAACACAGCTCGTGGCGCCACTCGGGAAAGGCGGCACGGCTGTAGGCCTGGCCGAGCTGGAACTGGCGCAGCAGCGACGCGGTGCTGATCAGCACACAGTCGCTCTCCACCCAGGGACCATTGATCGGCTCCCAGCGACCGGCCCGCATCGCGGCGCGGATCCGCGCGAACAGGGCCGGGCGGTGCCGCTCGATCCAGGCGTAGAGAGCCGGGCTGGAGTGGGCGAAATGAAGCTGCGGATGGCGCTCCAGCAGGGCCAGCGCCGAATCGAAGGTGCGAATGGCGGCCTGCCAGGTGTCGGCCACCGGCCAGAGCCAGGCCAGATCGAGATGGGCATGGCCAAGCACGTGGAACCCGCCGGCCGGGCGCTGCTCCGCCGCCCGCTGCAACCAGGGGCGCAGCGAGGCCAGCACCTCCGGATCCGCTGGATCCAGCGCGGCCAGATCGGCCGCCAGCCCCTGCCGTTGCATTTCGCTCAGGCGCAACTCGGCCAGGGCGAGTGCCGGCGCCGCCAGCAGACCGGTGGGATCGCGGGGATCACAGGGCTCCAGCTCGAGGCGGCTGTCGATCAGGGCGCCGTCGTCGTGCAGGGGCGAGCGCAGATCCAGCTCGAGCTGCAGGACCTGGCCCTGCCACCAGCGCTCGGGCAGCCGCCAGCGGCAGGCGCTGTCGAACAGATCGCCGGCATGGACGGGCTGGCCATCCACCCGCAGCTCCATCGCCTCGGCCCACCAGCGCAGCACCAGGCGGGCCTGCCGGTCGCCCCGCTGCCGCTCCCGCCAGGCCGGTGGACAGGGCAGGTGCAGCCGCAGCCGCCTCCAGCGCCCGCCGCGGGGCCAGATCAGAAGACCACGGGCATGCCAGTCGGGCCGATGCCGAGCACCCCAGGGGTCCGCCAGGGCGGGCTGCAGGTCGCCGCCGGCGTCGGGCGTGAGCCAGAGCGGCAGCAGATCCAGGTGCGTCTGCGCCTGAAACGTTTCAATCCAGGAGCGAACCACGGCCTCGAGGCCCTCCGGCGCCGGTCAGCGCGATCGTGACCCATAGGATGATGCGGCTGCCGCAGGGTCGTTCTGGGCCCACCTGGCGCCTGTCACTCCGTGTCACCCGCCGGTCGGATCCATGCTCGCCCTCTAGATCTCGGTTTACTCCGTCGTCTTCTTCTTCATCGGGATCTTCGTGTTCGGCTTCCTGGCCAGCGATCCCAGCCGCACCCCCAGCCGCAAGGACCTGGAGGAGTGATCCACTCCCTCAGCTGATCCCCTCCTGATCGAGCGCCGGGCGTGGCAGGATCACGCCCGCTCCCGATTCCTTGGTGCCCCGTTCCCAGCGAGCCAGCCTGCTGATCGCGGCCCTGGGAGCGGCATCAACGCTGATGGCCATGCCCGGCCGGGCCGCCGAGGCTGCCCCAGTGGCGCCCCAGCTGGCGCAGAACGCTGAGGCCGACCCACCCCCGGCCACACAGCAGCCCACCCAGGCAGCGCCGCCCCGCAGTGCGCTGATCCCGGCGACCCCCGCTCAACGGCCACCGCTGGAGGTGGAGCTGAGGGCCGACAGCCAGGGATTCGACCTGATGGCCAACCGCTATGTGGCCATCGGCAATGTGCGGGCCCTGCTGGCCGGCGGGCGGCTGCTGGCCGATCGGCTGGAGTACGACACCGCCACCCGCACGATCGTGGCCAGCGGACGGGTGCGCTTCCAGCGCGGCAGCCACTACCTGCAGGCCAGCCGGTTGCGCTACAGCCTGATCGAAAACAGCGGCGAACTCGAGGAGGCCTACGGCGTTCTCGATCTCGACAGCAGCGCCCTCGACCTCAATCCCGCCACGCCGCCCTCGGTGGAGCTGCTGCCCCTCAGCTACTGGGAGCGCCTGCGGCCACCATTTGATGAGCCGATCACCCTGCTCAACCCGCTGGCGGAGGGGAGCATCGCCGAACGGCCGCTCAACCGCGGTGCCAAGCCGCTGCCAGCCAGCAACGTGCCCCCGGATGCTGCGGTCACGGCCACAGCCCTTGCCCTCGATCCCCTGGCCAATCCCGCCACGGCCCAGGCGCTCGGCCTGCCAGCAGCACTGAGCGGAATTGCCGAGGGTCCAGCAGGCACGCCGGAGCCCCTAGCCGGTGACCCCTGGCGGATGCCGCCGGTGGCCCTGTCGCCAGCGGCGCAGACCATGGCCTGCCCGCCACCGCTGCCGCCCCTTCCGGACTGGCACCCCTACCCCTGGGCTGCCACCCTCTGGGGCGGCCAGATGATCGACGCCAATTTCGGCGACACCTTCATCTTCAAAGGCCAGATGCGGCCTGAGTACCTGCTGGGGCTGGGGCTGAACCGCCGCCTGCTCCGGGCCGGCCCCCTGGCGCTGGAGTTCGATTCCAACGCCATGCTGCACCGCGCCGCCAGGCAGGCGGGCGGTGAGTTCAACCAGAGCGTGCCCTTCGCCGACACCCCTGCCCAGACGTTCGGCGAATTCACCTGGGGCTTCGGCCTGCGGGCCTGGCTGCAGCCCTGGTTGAGCCTGGGCTTCGTGGAGGGCGTCAGCCTCAACACCAACGTCAGCAACTACGAGAAGACCTTCCGCGAGGACTACACCACCTTCCTCAATTACCTGGGCTTTGAGGTGGAGGCCCTGGTGGCGCCGGAATGGTCGCTGGTGGGGCGCATCCACCACCGCTCCGGCGCCTACGGCACCTACAGCGGTGTGAGTGAAGGCAGCAACGCCTACCTGCTGGGCCTGCGCTACCGCTACGGCGCCGAAGCCCCCAAGCAACTCGGCGTGGCCATGGCCCCGCCGGATGGCTGCCCCAATGGGGCAGCCGCTGAACGCCAGCGCCCACGGCCCCTGAGCGAGCAGCTCAACCAGGTGGCCCTCGGGCCGGCCAGCCAGGCCACCGCCACCCCAGCCGCAGCCCCCCAGAGCCCGGCCCGCAGTGGTGGCCTCAGCCCCGCTGCACAGGAGGCGCTCCGGCGCGAGGCGATCGCGGCAACGGTGGATCAGCGTGTGCAGAACCTGCAGTTCCAGCAGAGCCTCACGGCCGACCGGCGCTTCGGCGCCCGTCCGGACGACTACGACAAGAGTGCCGCCGAAGTGGCCTACGGCGCCGTGCGGCCCGTGCAGCTCAAGCCGATCCTGGTCAAAGGGAACAACCGGCTGGTGACCGGCACGATCAGCCGCTGGCGGATGCAGGCCAACCGCATCAGCGTGAGTCCGGAGGGCTGGCGGGCCGATCGGGCCGCCTTCACGAACGATCCCTACACACCGGCCCAGGTCTGGGTGGATGCCGAGGGGGTGGTGGCCCGGCTGGAAGCCAACGGCGATCTGGCGATCCAGGCGCAGCGCAACCAGCTGATCCTGGAAGACCGGCTGCCGATCCCGCTGCAGCGCAACCAGCGCTTCGAGAAGCAGCAGGAGGTGGAAAACCGCTGGGTGCTGGCCTCCGACGGGGAGGATCGCGATGGCTTCTACCTCGGCTACAACCTCAAACCGATCAGCGTGGGCAAGGAGGGCACCCTCAGCCTGCAGCCGCAGTTCATGGTGCGCCGGGCCCTCGATGGCAGCACCGACAGCTACGTGCTGCCGGGCGAACCGATCGGCGCCTCTCCCACCAGCCAGCCCACGCGCATCGGCGATCTGTTCGGTCTGCTGGCCCGCTACGACAGCAGCCTGTTCGGCTTCCAGGTGCAGGCCACCGCCGACATCAGCACCTTCGATCCCAGCAATTTCGCCGATGGCACGCGCAGCTGGGGCGATCTGCGCCGCAGCTTCACGCTGCCGCTGCTGGGAGAAACAACGGCGCGCGGCTTCGCCGCCTATCGCTATCGGGTCTGGAACGGCTCCCTGGGTGAGCAGGACGTCTACTCCGCCGTGGGCGTGTCCCTCGAGCAGCAACGAACCCTGCCCAACTGGGGCCGGCTGAGCAATCAGCTGTTCTGGCGCGCCGGGGTTGGCAACTTCCAGGGCACGGAATACCAGTCGTCCAACCTGGCCGACCTGTGGCGCGGCAGCGTCTATGCCTCGCTGAACAGCAGCCTGCCGCTGTGGACCGGCAAGGCGGTCGACACCGGCAGCGAATCAGCCAGCCGCTTCAGCCCGGTGCCGATCGTGCCCGGGCTGGTGCTGAACGCCAACACCAGCCTCAACCTCGCTTACTACGGCGATGGCACCTACCAGAACCTCTACAGCATCAGCGGCGGCCCAACGCTCACC
>JBEGQE010000098.1:0-13183 GCA_041181145.1 Cyanobacteriota bacterium | reverse complement strand
GCAAGGTTCATAATGGGCGCCACGTTGCTGTGGCCACGACGCCGCCCCGTATGACCCAGATTCCAGCGAGCGCCTCGAGCGGTGATGTGCCCGGAATGGGTCGTCGGCAGTTCATGAACCTGCTGACCTTCGGCTCCGTCACCGGCGTGGCCCTGGGCGCGCTCTACCCGGTGGTCAACTACTTCATCCCCCCCCGGGCCGCCGGCGGCGGCGGTGGCACCACCGCCAAGGACGAGCTGGGCAACACCGTCACCGCCAGCGGCTGGCTGTCGACCCACAAGGAGGGCGATCGCAACCTGGTGCAGGGCCTGAAGGGTGATCCCACCTACCTGGTGGTGGAAGGCAGCGATGCCATCGGCAGCTTCGGCATCAACGCCATCTGCACCCACCTGGGTTGCGTGGTGCCCTGGAACGCCGCCGCCAACAAGTTCATGTGCCCCTGCCACGGCTCGCAGTACGACGCCAACGGCAAGGTGGTGCGCGGCCCGGCTCCGCTGTCCCTGGCGCTGGCCCACGTGTCGGTCGAGAACGACAACGTGTTCCTCAGCCAGTGGACCGAAACCGATTTCCGCACCGGCGAGAAGCCCTGGTGGGTCTGATCCCCTCCCCGACCGTTCCCCCCTCGCCTCCTGCCCCCATGCGTCGTTCCTTCTCCCTGCTGCTGAGCTCGCTGCTGGCCCTCGGCGCCCTGCTGATCGCCCCCCAGGCGAGCTGGGCCTACCCGTTCTGGGCACAGCAGAACTACGCCTATCCCCGTGAAGCCACTGGCAAGCTGGCCTGCGCCAACTGCCACCTGGCCAAGAAACCCACCCACGTGGAACTGCCCCAGGCCGTGTTCCCCGATGAGGTGTTCAAGGTGGAAGTGGAGATCCCCTACGACACCAAGGTGCAGCAGGTGGCCGGCGACGGCAGCCCCACCGGCCTGAACGTGGGGGCTGTGGTGATGCTGCCCGACGGCTTCAAGCTGGCTCCGGCCGATCGTCTCAGCGACGAGCTCAAGGAGGAGACCGCCGGGGTCTACGTGACCACCTGGAACGACGAGAACCCCAACATCCTGCTGGTGGGCCCCCTTCCCGGTGACGACCACCAGAAGATCGTTTTCCCGATCCTCTCGCCCGACCCCGCCACCGACAGCAGCATCCACTTCGGCAAGTACCAGCTCCACGTGGGCGGCAACCGCGGCCGCGGCCAGGTGTATCCCACCGGCGAGAAGAGCAACAACGGCGTGTTCACCGCCTCCGCCGCCGGCACCGTGGACGCGATCAACGCCGGTGATAACGGTGCCTCCGTGGTGGTGATCAAGACCGCCGAGGGCAACAGCGTCAGCGACACCATCCCGGCCGGCCCCACCATCACCGCCAAGGTGGGTGATGCCGTCAACGCCGGTGCGGCCCTCACCAACGATCCGAACGTGGGTGGTTTCGGCCAGCTGGACGCCGAGGTGGTGCTGCAGAACCCTGTGCGCATCTACGGCCTGCTCGCCTTCTTTGCTGCCGTGGCCGTGGCCCAGATCATGCTCGTGCTGAAGAAGAAACAGGTAGAAAAGGTGCAGGCCGCCGAAGGCATCTGATGCCCCTCGCTGTATTCACCTCTCCGGGGCCCTTGCTGTTTCAGCTGGGCCCTTTTTCACTGCGCTGGTACGGCCTGCTGATCGCCGTGGCGGTGCTGCTGGGCCTGCTGCTGGCCACCCGGCTCGGGCGGCAACGCGGCATCGACCCCGCTGTGATCTCTGATCTGCTGCCGATCCTGGTGCTGGCGGCCGTGGTGGGGGCGCGGGCCTACTACGTGCTGTTCGAGTGGCGTCAATACCAGCTGAACTGGCTGGATGCCCTGGCGGTGTGGCGTGGCGGCATCGCCATTCACGGCGCTCTGCTGGGCGGCACGATCGCGGTGATCCTCTACGCCCGCTGGCGACGCATCCCCTTCTGGCAGCTGCTGGATGTGCTGGTGCCGTCGGTGGCCCTGGGTCAGGCGATCGGCCGCTGGGGCAACTTCTTCAATTCCGAGGCCTTTGGCCTGCCCACCAACCTCCCCTGGAAACTGACCATCCCCTTCGCCAGCCGTCCGGTGGAGTTTCTTGATCAGAGCACCTTCCACCCCACCTTCCTCTACGAATCGCTCTGGAACCTTGGTGTTCTGGCCCTGCTGTTGCTGCTCTTCCAGCGCGCCAACCAGGGGAAACTGAACCTCCCGGCCGGTGCCCTGAGCTGCGTGTATCTGATGACCTACAGCTCCGGACGCCTCTGGATCGAGGGTCTGCGCATCGATCCGCTCTGCCTGATCGGCCTGCCGCCGTTCTGTGACGGGGGCCTGCGCATGGCCCAGCTGATGAGCCTGCTGCTGATCGCCCTCGGAGGCCTCGGCCTGTGGTGGCTCTACGGCCGCCGTCGCCCTCTGCCCGACCCCAGTGGGGTGCAGGCGTGAGTGCACCGTCAGGCAAGGTCTGGATCGTGGGGGCCGGCCCCGGCGCCGTCGACCTGCTCACCCTGCGCGCAGCGCGGGCGATCGAACAGGCCGAGGTGCTGATCTGGACCGATTCCCTGGTGAACCCGCAGCTGGCCGCCCTGGCCCCGGCCGCCTGCGAACGGATCCGCACCAGCACCCTCACCCTTGAGGAACTGATGGCCGCGATGCTGGATCGGGTGCGGGCCGGCAAGCGGGTGGTGCGCCTGCACGACGGCGACACCTGCCTCTACAGCGCCCTGAACGAGCAGCTCTGCCTGCTGCTGGATGCCGACGTGGAGGTGGAGGTGGTCCCCGGGCTGAGCGCCTACCAGGCCACGGCGGCCGCCCTGCGGGCCGAGCTCACCATCCCGGGTCTCGTCCAGACGATCGTGCTCAGCCGCGCCGGTGGCCGCACCGGTGTGCCCGACCGCGAAGCGCTGCAACGGCTGGCGGCCCTGCAGGCCTCCCTCTGCCTCTATCTCAGTGCCCGCCATGTGGCGGACGTGCAGGCCGAGCTGCTGTTGCACTACCCCGCCGACACGCCGGTGGCGATTGGTTACCGCGTCAGCTGGCCCGACCAGTGGCTGACCGTGGTGCCCCTCAGCGAGATCGCACGGGTGAGCGAGGAGCGGCAGCTGATCCGCACCACGCTCTATGTGGTGAGTCCGGCCCTGGCTGCACCGGGCGAGGCCCGCTCGCGGCTCTACTCCGCCAGTCACAACCACCTGTTCCGCGGCGGCATCCCCTGAGCGGCGCTGGGGCCAGGACCGGCCATGGCTTAAAGTCAGCGCATGCGGGCGAGCGGTTCAACCGATCGACCAGCACGGGCGATTAGCACAGCGGTAGCGCACTTCCTTCACACGGAAGGGGTCACTGGTTCGAATCCAGTATCGCCCATCAAAGAGGATGTAATTCCGTTATCTCGCGTGCAACGTTTCCAGCGTTGTACGCGCACTTCATCCTGCGACGGTCCACAGACAGACGCGTCGGTCACCGGTCTGTCGATTGACTGCGAAAGGGTGGACGGATCGGCCGGATCCGCCACAATCCCCGGCAAGCCTTGGCGACGGAACAACGTGCGGGCCCCGGAAGCCTCGATGGACAACGACTCCCACCAGGCTCCAGAGCGGGCAGATCGCGACCAGGCGATCCTGCTGGAGCGCCTCGGCACCGCCCTGAAGGACGCTCGCCTGCAGAAGGGGCTGGAGCGCTCAGCGCTGGCCAGTCAGCTGTGCATGGGTGAGGAGCAGCTGGCTGCCCTGGAGAACGCCGACCAGAGCAAGCTGCCCGAACCGGTGTTTGTGATCGCCCAGTCCCGCAGGGTGGCCCATGCCCTGGGCGTGGACATCAGCCTGCTGATCGCCCCCCTCAAGGCCGCCACACCGGTGAGCACAAGCAGCATCGGCAGCTCGGCTGCCGTGCCAAGCAGCCGACGGCCCGCTGCAACCGCCTCGCTGCATCGCCTGGGCCATCAACGCCGCCGCAAGGGAGCCTCCCTGCGCTGGCTGGGGGGTACGGCCCTGGTCGCCGGCCTGGCGGCCGCGGGGGTCTGGGCCTGGCCAACGATCCAGCGCCTGCCCCTCCAATCCCTCAGTTCCCTGGCGGGGTGGTCCATCCAGCCCAAAACAGCCCTCCAGCCCAAAACAGCCCTCCAGCCGGCTCCAACCGCCAAACCACGGGTGCCGGCTCCAGCCGCTGTCCCCGCCGGCGAGCTGTTGGTGATCGCGAGCCAGCCCAGCTGGCTGGAGGTCCAGACCAGCCAGCGGCAACTCCTGTTCAAGGGCAGCTTCAAGGGGGAGCGACGCTTTCCCCTTGCCCAGGGGCTGACGGTGCTGGCCGGACGGCCCGATCTGGTGCGGGTGCAGATGGGCGCCGGTCCAGCCAAACCGCTGGGGCGGATTGATCAGATCCGCTGGGTGCGCTTCCCGGCCGCGGGTCAGGCAGGGGCAGCACCAGCTACCCCAGCGGCTGAACCAGCGCCGGCTCCAGCACCCTGAGCTTCACCCCCACCGCTTCCTCCACCGCGGGCTCGCAGGCCTGCAGGCTCCAGCGCTCCAGGCTGAGATCCAGATCGGCCGCCATCGGCTCCAGGCGCACCACACAGGTGTTGCTGCCCTCGCAGCGCACCTGAATACCGGCCACCGTGGCCTGGGGTCGGCGGTCCAGGGCGGTGGCCAGGCGGAGCAGCAGGGCCATCGAGGCCACGCTGCGGCGCTGATCCCGGCCCTCGATCAGCTGCCAGGCCTCATGGCGCTTCTTGGGCAGGGAGCGCCGGTGGTAGCGGGCGATGGCCGCCACCATCAAGTGCTCGCTGTCGGAGTAACCGAGCAGGTCGCCGTGGCGGATCAGATACCAGCTGTGCTTGTGATACGCACCACTGTTGATGTGCTGGCCGCAGCTGTGCAGCATCGCCGCGGCCCAGAGCAGCTGGCGACCGCTGCCGTCGTCGTTGTGCAGCAGGCCCTGGGTCTGGCTGTAAAGGCTCAGGGCGTAGCCCGCCACCCGCTCGGCCCGCGCCTGGTCCACCCCGTAGCGCTGCACCTGATGCAGCACCGTGCGCTGGCGGATGCTGCTCTGGAAGGCAAAGCGATCCACGATCAGATCGTTGCGCAGCATCCAGTCCACGATCAGCCCCTCGCGCAGGGCCCGCTCGCTGATCACCAGCTCGCGGGCACCCAGCATGGCCATCGCCGTCTGCAGGATCAGGGCGCCGGGCACGATGATCTCGGCACGGCGCTCGTTCAGCCCCGGCAGGGCCCGGCGCTGGTCAGGCGTGAGGCTGAGCAGCCTGGTCACGAGCTGATCCAGGCGCTGGCGCGACACCCGGTAGCCCTGCATGCGCAGCGGTGGCCGCGGATCCTCAGCGGCGGCCATGGCCGCAATGGCCATCGCCGTGCCGCTGGTGGCCACCATCACCGGCTGCTCACCGGGCTGGAGGCGCTGCTTCACCTGAAGCACGGCCGGTTCAAGCGCCCCCTGGATGAAGGCCCGCAGGAACTCCACCCGCCGTGGCGGCAGCGGATCCTCGTGAACGAACTCACGCTGCAGGCGCACCGCTCCCACCCGCGTGCTGGTGAGGGCACGGGCATCGCGACCATCGGCCAGCACCAGCTCGGTGGAGCCGCCACCGATATCGAGGATCAGATGGGGCTGATCCCCGAAGGCCAGGCCCGAGAGCACACCCAGATAAATCAGGCGGGCCTCCTCCGGCCCGCTCACCAGATCCACTTCCAGGCCGAGCTGCTCCTGGATCGCCTGCAGGAACTCCCGCCCGTTCGGGGCCTCGCGCACGGCACTGGTGGCGGCCGTCACCACGTCACCGGGCTGCACGCCATGGCTGGCGGCCAGGTCGCGGCAGTGGCGCAGGGTGGTGAAGGCGCGCTCGATGGCCTCCGCACTGAGGTCACCCGTCTCGGGATCGCGCTCACCCAGGCGAGTGGTGGATTTCTCGGTGAGCAGCACCGAAAAGCTGCGCAGGGCCGGGTCCACCGCCGCCACCAGCAGATGGATGGAGTTGGTGCCGATGTCGATGCCGGCCACCGGGCGGATCGATCCAGGGCTCGACTCAGTCACGCGTCCACCCGGGCGGAGCAGGCGCCACTTTCGCATCGCGATGCCACCCAGCCACCTAGGGTGCGCCCCACCCGTTCCGGACACCTTGGCCCCAGCTACCACGGGCCCGCGTTCTGCCCCACCGGCCTGGCTGGCGCTGCTGCGCTGGGACAAGCCCAGCGGCCGGCTGATCCTGCTGATCCCGGCCGGTTGGAGCCTGTGGTTACTGCCTGCGGCCCCGCCGCCGGCGGAGCTGGTGGGCTGGATCGTGCTGGGGGGGCTGGCGGTGAGTGGCGCCGGCTGCATCGCCAACGACCTCTGGGACCGCCGCATCGATCCGCTGGTGGAGCGCACCAGCAGCCGCCCCCTGGCCAGTGGCCGCATCAGCGTGACAGGGGCCGTCGGCCTGCTGGCCCTGTGTCTGCTGGCGGCCCTGGCCGTGGTGCTGTTCGGCCTGCCGCCCGCCCACCGCAGCCTGTGCCTGGCCCTGGCGATCGCCGCCCTGCCGCCGGTGCTGCTCTACCCCTCGGCCAAGCGCTGGTTCGGCTACCCCCAGGCGGTGCTGGCCCTCTGCTGGGGCTTCGCTGTGCTGATCCCCTGGGCCGCCGCCAGCGGCAACCTGGCCGGGGGCTGGCCGCTGGCGGCGGTGTGGCTGGCCACCCTGCTGTGGACCTTCGGCTTCGACACCGTGTACGCCATGGCCGATCGCCCGGATGACGCCCGCATCGGCGTTCGCAGCAGCGCCCTGAGCCTCGGGGCCGCCGCCCCCAACGCCGTGGCCCTCTGCTACGGCGCCACCGCCGCCCTGCTGGCCCTGGCCGCCGGACTCCAGGGGGTCCAGCCGTGGTTCTGGCCCCTGTGGGGCGTGGCCAGCGCCGGCCTGCTGCGCGAAGCCTCCCTGCTGCGCCGCAGCGATCTGCCGCGCTCGGCCTTCGGCCTCCATTTCCGCCATCAGGTGCAGCTGGGCTCCCTGCTGCTGCTGGCCCTGGTGATCGGCCGCAGCGGAGCCCTGCCGGGATGAGCCGGTCCTGGCCCAGCCCCCTGCAGCCGGGGGATCGTGTGCAGCTGGCAGCCGCCAGCTCCGCCCTCGATGCCGACGCGTTGGAGCGTCTGCAGGCCGGCATGGAGGTGCTCGAAAGCTGGGGCCTGCGGGTGCATCCCCACCCGGAGCCGCTGCGGCGCTGGGGTCACCTGGCCGGCGCCGATCCACAGCGACGGGCGGATCTGGAGGCCGCCAATGCGGCGCTACTGGCCTGCGTGCGCGGTGGCTGGGGCTCGGCGCGCCTGCTGGAGAGCCACCTGGCGCCGGAAGCCGGCGCGGCGGGGCGCTGGCTGCTCGGCTTCTCCGATGTGACCTCCCTGCTCTGGGCACGCCAGGCGCTCGGCATCGCCGGCGGCATCCACGGCCCGATGCTCACCAGCCTGGCCAGCGAACCGGACTGGAGCCGGGAGCGCCTGCGCCGGTTGCTGTTCGCCGGCGCCAAGGCCGATCTGGAGCCCCTCAGCGGCCAGGGCTGGTGCAGGGGCACCGCCACCGGGCCGCTGCTGGTGGGCAATCTCACCGTGGCCACCCACCTGCTGGGCACCCCGCACCTGCCGCAGCTGCGGGGGGCGGTGCTGGTGCTCGAGGACGTGGGCGAGGCGCCCTACCGCCTCGACCGGCTGCTCACCCACTGGCGGCTGAGCGGAGCCCTGCAGCGGCTGGCGGCCATCGGCTTCGGCCGGTTCAGCGGCTGCGACGATCCGGACAGTCCCACCACGGCAGAACAGGTGCTGCGCGAGCGCACGCAGGACCTGGGCATCCCCGTGCTGGCCGCACTGCCGGTGGGCCATGAGCCCGGCAATGCGGCCCTGCCGCTGGGGGTGCGGGCCCGACTCGATGCGGACGCCGGCCAGCTGACGCTTCTGCAGGACTGAGCCCGCCGCCGGACGGGCTGCGCCGCCCCCGCTCAACCCCGGGCCGCCAGCACCGCCTCGGCCACGGTGAGATCGAAGGGGGTGGTGATCTTGATGTTGGCCGGCGAGGAGGCGATCACCTGAACCGGCCAGCCCAGGCGTTCGAACAGGGAGGCGTCGTCGGTGACACTCCAGCCCTCGGCGATGGCACGGGCGTGGGCCTCGCGCAGCTGCTGCACCGGAAATCCCTGCGGCGTCTGGGCGCCCCAGAGGACCGAGCGATCGGGCGTGTCCTGGATCACACCGTCGCCGTCCACACGCTTGATCGTGTCGGTGACCGGCGCCGCTGCGATCACCGCCTTGCCGCTCGCCGCCGCCTCGGCGCAACGGGCGATCAGGGCCGGCTCCACCAGGCAGCGCGCCCCATCGTGGATCAGCACGGCGTCGGCCCCCTCTGGCAGGGCCGCCAGACCGTTGCTCACCGATGCCTGGCGGGTGTCGCCCCCCTCGATCCAGACCACGGGGCGATCGGGGCTGGCCGCCGCCACCAGCGCCTCGATGGCGGCCTGATCCACCGGCTGGCCCACGATGCCGATCCAGCGGATCACGGGGGAGGACAGGGCGGCCTCCAGGGTCCAGGCCAGCACGGGCCGACCGGCCACCGTGAGCAGCAGCTTGTTGCGCTCCGCCCCCATGCGGCGGCCGCTGCCGGCGCAGGCGATCAGCAAATGCACAGCCAGCAACCTCCGGCGCTCTGATTCAGGCACCATCCATACAATCAGCCCGCGACCCGCCTCCCGCTGCCCGCCGCCATGCGCGTTCTGTTTCTGCTTCCGGGCGGCATCTCCGCACAACTGGAGGCCATGCCGGCGGCAGCGCGGCTGGCCGAGGTGTTGGGGTCCCAGATCCAAGTGGCCTGCGCACCGGCCGCCGCCGCCGCCTGGAGCCTGCTGCCGGCGGTGGAGAAGGTGATCCCGTTCGATTTCGATGGCGGCCCCACCCTGGCGGACTGGGCCAACCTGCTCGGCAATGTGCGCGAACCGGACTTCCAGGCGTGCATCAACCTGGCCAGCGGCCGCCAGGTGGATCTGATGCTCTCGATGAGCCACATCCCCAACCGCGTGGCCGCCGCCGGCTTCTCCGCCACCAGCACCGTGAGCCCGCAGGCTGGCTGGCCGGCCCAGGCCCTGGCGGCCTATCTGCAGCCCCTGGGGATCAGCCTGGATGCCGAAGCCTTTCGGCTGAGCCTGCCGCGGGCCGCGCTCGATCAGGCGGCCGCTGCCTTACCCGCCGGCCAGGGGCCGGCCCTGCTCCTGGCCCCCTCGGGTGCCGCCGGCGACTGGCCCGCCGTCCAGTGGCAGGGCCTGCCGGATCGGGTCCGCAGCAAGCTGGCCGACGTGCGCCTCGTGCCTGCCCTGGGCAGCGGCTCCCTGGTGGATCGGGCCGCCCAGCTGGCCAGCTGCGATGTGGTCCTCAGCAGCGACCCGGTGGTCAGCGAGCTGGCCCTGCTGATCGGCGCACCGCTGGTGGCGATCGGCCGCAATCCCCACAGCCTGCCCCAGCGCCAGGGCGTCCAGGCCGTGGGGAGTCCCGGCCAGCTGCAGGCCCTGACGCCTGAGGCGGTGCTGCAAGCCCTCGGGCTGGCATGAGCAGCCGGCGGCGCGGCCAACGGGGGGCATCGGCGCGGCGCTGGCGGCCGCCCTCCACCGGCCTGGCCAGCCTGCTGGCCCGCCGGCCCTGGGCCGGCCCGCTCCTGGCCCTGGCGCTGGTGGTCAATGCCGGAGCCCTCGGCTATCGCCTGACCGAGGGCTGGGACTGGGGCGACTGCTACTGGATGGTGCTGATCACCCTCAGCACCATGGGGTTCAGCGACCCCCACACCCTGGTGGTGCACACGGGGGGCCGGATCGTCACCGCCCTGCTGCTGATGGGCGGCCTGGTGGTGGTGCAGCAGACCATCCAGAAACTGCTGGAATTGACCAACTCCGGCCACTTCGAGCGGATGCGGGAACGCCGCTACCGCCAACAGCTGCAACGCATGATGAACCAGCACGTCATCCTCTGCGGCTACGGCCGCATCGGCCGCGAGATCGCCCAGCAGCTCAGTGGCGAAGCGGTGCCGCTGCTAGTGGTGGAAATGGATCCGGAACGTATCGCCGAGGCCCAGCAGCGCGGGCTGACGGTGCTGCAGGGGGATGCCACCCTCGATCACACCCTCGTGGATGCCGGCATCCACCACTGCCGCGCCCTGGTGGCCGCCCTGCCGAGCAATGCGGCCAACCTCTACGTGGTGCTCAGCGCCCGCGGTCTGGCGCCCCGCACCCGTCTGATCGCGCGCGCCGACAGCGATGAAGCCGAGGGAAAGCTGCGGCTGGCCGGCGCCGACCAGGTGGTGAGCCCCTACGTGGCCGGCGGGCGCACGATGGCCGCCACTGCCCTGCGCCCACTGGCGGTGACCTTCATGGAGCTGCTGGCCGGCAGCGACTGCGAGGTGGAGGAGTTCCAGCTCAGCGAGGATCCTCGCCGCCTCGGCGACCTCAACGGCGCCAGCCTGTCGGAGCTGCAGCTGGGCCGCCGCAGCGGCGCCCTGGTGCTGGCGATCCGCAACCCCGCCGCCAGCCGGCTGGCCAGCGGTGATCCCGAGCCCCTGCTGGCCAACCCCGGCGGCGATGTGCGATTGGCCCCGGGCCAGCTGCTGGTGGTGATGGGCAGCAAACAGCAGCTGCAGCGCTTCGCTGAACTGCTGGGGGCGGCCCTGGCCGCCGTGGAGACCATGCCGGCCTGAGAGGGGCCGGCCCGAAGGCAGGGGCAGTCGCAGCCGACTGGTCACCGGTGAGGCCTACGCTCGCCCGACCGCCTCCGCAGACCGATGACCAACGCCAGCCCCCTCAGCGGACAGGTTGCCCTGGTGACCGGCGCCAGCCGCGGCATCGGCGCAGCGATTGCCAAGGAACTGGCTGCCGCCGGCGCCACTGTGGTGGTGAACTACGCCAGCTCGCCGGCGGCCGCCGAAGCCGTGGTGGCCGAGATCCAGGCGGCGGGCGGCCAGGCCTGGGCCCAGCAGGCCAACGTGGCCGAAGAGGAGCAGGTGGAAGGGCTGGTGAAGGCGGTGCTGGAGAAGGAGGGCCGCCTCGATGTGCTGGTGAACAACGCCGGCATCACCCGCGATGGCCTGCTGATGCGCATGAAGACGGCCGACTGGCAGAGCGTGATCGACCTCAACCTCTCCGGCGTGTTCCTCTGCACCCGCGCCGTCAGCCGCACGATGCTGAAGGCCCGCCGCGGCCGCATCATCAACATCACCTCGGTGGTGGGTCTGATGGGCAACCCCGGACAGGCCAACTACAGCGCTGCCAAGGCCGGCGTGATCGGCCTGACCCGCAGCAGCGCCGCGGAATTCGCCAGCCGCGGTGTGACCGTGAATGCGGTGGCCCCCGGCTTCATCGAGAGCGACATGACCGCCGAGCTCGACAAGGAACTGATCCTGGCGGCCATTCCCCTGGGCCGCATGGGCCAGCCCAGCGAAGTGGCGAGCGCCGTGCGCTTCCTGGCCGCCGACCCCGCCGCCGCCTACATGACCGGCCAGGTGCTGCAGGTGGACGGCGGCATGGTGATGCGCTGAGCCAGCCGCTCAGGAGCGCACCGGCTGGGCCAGTTCCTCCCGCAACCGGCGGATGCGCTGCAACAGGCGCAGCCGCCGGCTGCGGGCCGTGATCGTGAGGAACAGGCGCAGGGGCACGTAGATCAGGGCCATCGCCAGGCCCAGTCCCGCCACCAGCAGAAACAGCATCACGTTGCTGCCGGCACCGGGATCGGCCAGGGCCTCGCTGAGGGGTCCGCTGAGCCCTTCGCTCAGCGCGGCGTTGATGCTGTCCTCCATGGGCCGAACCCTATCGAGCCCGCCGGGCCAGCGCAGCCCAGCCGCCGGGGCTGATTCGGCTTTCCCCACAAGCCAGGGCCCACCCCACCATGGGAGCCTGAACGCCATTGCTCGCGATCAGCCAAGCATGGCCAAGCTGCTCTCCTTCTCCGACGCCTCCCGCGCCGCCCTGGAGCGGGGTGTGAACGCCCTCGCCGATGCCGTGAAAGTCACCATCGGTCCCAAGGGCCGCAACGTGGTGCTGGAGAAGAAGTTCGGCGCCCCCGACGTGGTGAACGACGGCGTCACCATCGCCAAGGAGATCGAACTGGAGGATCCGTTCGAGAACATCGGCGCCAAGCTGCTGCTGCAGGTGGCCAGCAAGACCAAGGACAAGGCCGGTGACGGCACCACCACCGCCACCGTGCTGGCGCAGGCCATGGCCCGCGAAGGCCTGCGCAATGTGGCCGCCGGCGCCAGCCCGGTGACCCTGCGCCGCGGCATGGAGAAAGCCGTGGCCCAGGTGGTGCAGGGCATCGAGAGCCGCGCCACCAGCGTGGCCGGCGACGCCATCCGTCAGGTGGCCACCGTCAGCTCTGGCGGCGATGAGGAAGTGGGCCGCATGATCAGCGAGGCCATGGACAAGGTGAGCGTCGATGGCGTGATCACCGTGGAGGAGAGCAAGAGCCTGGCCACCGAGCTGGAGATCACCGAAGGCATGGCCTTCGATCGCGGCTACAGCTCCCCTTACTTCGTCACCGACGGCGACCGCCGCGTCTGTGAATTCGAAGGGGCTCTGCTGCTGATCACCGACCGCAAGATCAGCGCCATCAACGACCTGGTGCCCGTGCTGGAGGCCGTCTCCCGCGCCGGTCAGCCGCTGGTGATCCTCTCGGAAGAGGTGGAGGGCGAGGCCCTGGCCACCCTGGTGGTGAACAAGAACCGCGGCGTGCTGCAGGTGGCTGCTGTGCGCGCCCCCGGTTTCGGTGAGCGCCGCAAGGCTTCCCTGCAGGACATCGCCATCCTCACCGGCGCCACGATGGTGAGCGAGGACCGGGCCATGACCCTCGACAAGGTCACCCTGGCGGATCTGGGCAAGGTGCGCCGGATCACGATCAGCAAGGACGACACCACCATCGTCGCCACCGGCGAGCACCAGGCGGCGGTGAACGATCGGATCGCCGCCATCAAGCGCGAACTGGAGAACACCGATTCCGAGTACGACCGCGAGAAGCTGAGCGAGCGCATCGCCAAGCTGGCCGGCGGCGTGGCCGTGATCAAGGTGGGCGCCCCCACCGAAACCGAACTGCGCAACCGCAAGCTGCGCATTGAAGACGCTCTCAATGCCACCCGCGCCGCCGTCGAAGAGGGGATCGTCGCCGGTGGCGGCAGCGTGTTGGTGCAGCTGGCGACCGAGCTCGACGCACTGGC
>JBEGQE010000097.1:0-4034 GCA_041181145.1 Cyanobacteriota bacterium | reverse complement strand
CACCCATCTGCTGATGCTGGGTGAGCAGCTGCGCTTCGAGCAGGCCCTGCCGCTGGCGGTGGTGATCGCGGCCAGCTCCAACTACCTGATCAACAACGCCCTCACCTTCCGCTTCGCGCGGATGCGGGGCCTGGCGCTGCTGCGCGGCCTGCTCAAGTTCCTGCTGGTGGCGTCCCTGCCGGCCCTGGCCAATGTGGGCCTGGCCGCGGCGTACTACAGCTTCATCGCCCGCGACACGGTCTGGGCACAGCTGGCCGGGATCCTGGTGGTGTTCGTCTGGAACTACGCGGCCAGCAGCCGCTTCGTCTGGAACACGCCGTAGGGTCGGGCCCATGCAACGCGCCCTGCAACGGCTCGAAGCCTGGCTGGATCAGGACAGCCGCCGAGCCCTGACCACCGCCCTGCTGGCCGTGATCGGCCTCTGCGCCCTGGCCTTCTTCAACGGGCTGGGCGGCCTCGGCCTGATGGACAAGACCGAGGGCCTGTTCGCCGAGGTGCCGCGCCAGATGCTGGCCAGTGGCGACTGGGTGACGCCGCACTGGAACGGCGAGATTTTCTTCGACTATCCGGTGTGGGGCTACTGGATGGTGGGCCTCAGCTACCGGCTGTTCGGCCTCAGCGAGTGGGCGGCGCGGCTGCCGGCGGCCCTGGCGGCCACGGCCACGGTGCTCGGCCTGTTCGCCGTGCTGTTGCTGATCGCCCCGGCGGCGGAGCGCCCGTCCCGGCGGATCGGCCGGGCCGCCCTCTGCGCCAGCCTGCTCACGCTCAGCCCCGGCTGGGTGGGCTGGGGGCGCTCGTCGGTGACCGACATGTTCCTGGCCAGCGGCATCAGCCTGGCGCTGCTGGGCTTTGTGCTGGCCTGGTGCGCCGCCGATCGGCCCGGGCTACGGCGCCTCGGCCATGGTGCCCTGGCCCTGTTCTGCGGCATCGCCGTGCTGGCCAAGGGCCCGGTGGGGCTGCTGCTGCCCGGGCTGGTGATCCTCGGCTTCCTGCTGCTGAAGCGTTCGCTGCTGCCGGAGGTGCGCCGCACCCCCTGGGCTTGGATGCTGGCCCTGTTCTTCGGCGTCACCCTGCCCTGGTATGCCGCCGCCACCGCCGCCAACGGCAGCACCTTCCTGGGCCGCTTCCTGGGGTTCAGCAACCTGGAGCGCTTCACCTCGGTGCTCTACAGCCACCCCGGCCCGCCCTGGTTCTATCTGCCCTGGGTGGTGGTGCTGCTGCTGCCCTGGTCGCTGTTCCTGCCGGTGGCGATCGCCCGCCTGCGGCCCTGGCGGCTGGAGCGCTGGCGTCAGGCGCCGGGCCCGGACGATCTGCCGCTGCTGGCCAGCCTCTGGCTGGTGGTGATCGTGGCCTTCTTCTCCGCCGCCGCCACCAAGCTGCCGGGGTACATCCTGCCGGCGGTGCCGGGCGGGCTGCTGCTGGTGGGTCTGCTGTTTGTGCCGTTCCGGCCGGAGCCCGCCGCTGGGGCGGGGCTGCGCTGGAGCGGTGGCGTGAATGCCGTTCTTCTGGCTGGGGCTGCCGCCGCTGCGCTGCTGGCTCCGCGCTGGATCGGCGGCGATCCCGCCTATCCAGACTTTGCTGCGGCGATTCAGGCCTCGCCGCTGCCGCTGCTGCTGGCGATCCCCCTGGCCCTGGCGGCCCTGGCCCTGCTGCTGCAAGTGCGCCGCGGCAGCGATGGCCTGCGCTGGCTATGGCTGCCCAATGCCGCCGCCTTCGCGGCGGTGCTGGCCCTGGTGGTGCCAGTGCTCACGCCGCTGCTCGATCGCGAGCGGTTGCTGCCGATCCGCCAGCTGGCCCGCCAGGCCGCCAGTGAGGCCCGCGGCGATGAGCCGCTGCTGGTGGTGGGCTACAAGCGCTACAGCGTGGTGTTCTACAGCGGTCGGCCGGTGCTGTTTGTGAGTTCAGCCAAGGGGGCCCGCCGGGCCCTGGAGGGTCGCGATGGCGACCCTGTGCCGGCGGCGCTCCGCGGCAGCACCAGCCCCAGCGTGCTGCTGCTGGGCAGTGATGCGGAGCTGTTGGAGTTCGGCATCGGCCCGGGCGACGCCACCCTGCTGCAGCGCCGTGATGCCCACCAGCTGCTGCGGCTGCCCCTGCAGCGCCTGCGGGAGATCGCCCGCCCATGATCCGTCGCGTGCCGTCGCCGCTGCCGCTGCTGCGCCACTGGCTGGCGGCCGTGGGGCGCTGGCGGCTGCTGTTCGCCCTGGCCACCGCCATCGGCCTGGCCAGCCTCGGCCCCCGGCTGGCGGCTACCCGCGAGCCCCGCTTCGATATGGCGGTGCTCGAGGCGGTGCATGGCGCCATCCCCGATGGCCTGGGGGTGCTGCTGGTGCGCGTCTATCAGCTCAGCGGCGTGCACGTGAGCGCCGTACTGGTGCTGGCGGTGCTGATCTTCCTGGCCCTGCGCCGCTTCTGGGCCGATCTGGTGTGCCTGGCGGTGGGCACCGGTGGCATCCTGCTGCTGGTGGACCGCTGGCTCAAGCCGCTGTTCGAGCGTCGCCGGCCATCGGGGCGGCTGCTGGAGGACATCTCCGGCCGCAGCTTCCCCAGCGGCCATGCCGCCGGCTCGGTGGTGTTCTATTTCATGGCCTGCGCGCTGCTCTCGGCCCACTACCCGCGCCTGCGCCGGCCGCTGTTCCTGCTGTCCAGCCTGTGGGTGGGCCTGGTGTGGCTGAGCACGCTGTATGTGCGCGCCCACTGGCTCAGCGACATCGCCGCCGGCGCCGCCCTCGGCTATGTGTGGCTGAGCTTCTGCCTGGCGGGCCTGAGTGTCTGGGAACGGCACCAGGCCCGCCGGCTCGCTTCTTCACCCTCCACTGGTTCTGGTCATGGCTGACGGCCTCGCTTCCCTGCGCGCCCTCTGCGGTCTGCGCACCGCCCCCGCGCTCAGCGCCGCCGAGGCCGAGGGCCTGCGCGCGGAGCTCCAGCCGCTGCTGGCCCGCTGCGAGTGGTTCACCATCGGCGTGATGGCCCCCTCGGCCGCCGCGGCCGTGGCCGCCCTGCGCACCGCCGAACAGGCCCAGGGCTGGCCGGCCCTGGAGCTCGATCCCGCCGGTGAGGCGCTCGAGGCGATCGAGGGACCCGTGTTCCTCAAGGGCAACCAGAACACCGGCCGCTTCCTGGTGCGGCGCGAATCCGGGCTGGGGGAAGGGATCCTGATCACCGGCCACAGCCCGGTGGAGCCCGAGGCCGAGGACACCTGGGGACCGCTGCCGCTCGGCTTCTTCGGCTGAGGCGACCTTCCGCTCGGGCGAAGACGACGGCAGATCACGGCCGCTGGAACAGCGGGCCCACCACTGCCTAGTCTGGGCGGCTGTGATTCGGCAGCCGCCGCTGCCCCCGAAGGTTTCTGATGGCCGCCTCCCAACTGCGCATCGCCTCCCGCCGCAGCCAGCTGGCCATGGTTCAGACCCACTGGGTGCGCGATGAGCTGACCAAGGCCCACCCCGGCCTGGAGATCAGCATCGAGGCGATGGCCACCCAGGGCGACAAGATCCTCGATGTGGCCCTGGCCAAGATCGGCGACAAGGGCCTGTTCACCAAGGAACTGGAGGCCCAGATGCTGGTGGATCGGGCCGACATCGCCGTCCACAGCCTCAAGGACCTGCCCACCAACCTGCCCGAGGGGCTGATGCTGGGCTGCGTCACCGAGCGGGAAGATCCCGCCGATGCCCTGGTGGTGCACGCAAAGCACAAGGACAAGACCCTCGCCACCCTGCCGGCCGGTGCCGTGGTGGGCACCAGCTCGTTGCGCCGCCTGGCCCAGCTGCGCCACCACTTCCCGCACCTCACCTTCAAGGATGTGCGCGGCAATGTGATCACCCGCCTCGAGAAGCTCGATTCCGGCGAGTTCGACTGCCTGATCCTCGCCGCCGCCGGCCTGGGCCGCCTCGGCCTGGGCGATCGCATCCATGAGCTGATCGATCCCTCGATCTCCCTGCACGCCGTGGGCCAGGGCGCCCTGGGCATCGAGTGCCGTGAGGGCGATGCCGCGGTGCTGGAGCAGATCAAGGTGCTCGAGCACGTGCCCACCGCCC
>JBEGQE010000096.1:0-12944 GCA_041181145.1 Cyanobacteriota bacterium | reverse complement strand
CCTCATGACGGCGTCGGCACATCCCAGACATCAAACTCCGGCACAAAAAAAAAGGGCCCCATGTGGGGCCCCAAGGAGATCGAGGAAGCGAAGCAAGGCTCAGACGAGAGCGTTGATGGCGTAGTCGATGTAGTTGTTGGCGATGACGCCGGGGTCGCCAGCGATGCCGTGGTTGGCCTTGATGTAGTTCAGGGCCTCGACGTACCAGGAGGGGGAGAGTTCGAAGGCGCGGTTGATCTCGTCGAGACCGGCGATCAGGTACTCGTCCATGGGACCGGTGCCACCAGCCACGAGGCAGTAGGTGACCATGCGCAGGTAGTAACCGATGTCACGGGCGCACTTGTCCTTACCACGCTGGTCGGCAGCGTAGTTGTTGCCCTGCATCTGGGTGGTGTAGGGGAACTTGTTGTAGACGGCCTGGGCGGCGCCGTTGACCAGCTGGTCGGCCTTGGAGGTGAGGGCCTTGGCGGCCTCGAGGGCGTTCTTGGCGCGCTCGAAACGACCGAAGGCGGCGTTCAGCTCGGTGTTGCCGAGGAAACGGCCCTGGGAATCAGCGGCGGCGACGGCCTCGGTGAGGGGGGTCTTCATGGTGAGGTGTTGAAGATGAAGGTGAACCGTGAGTCAGCGAGGCGCTGATCAGGCGACAGCGGCAGCAGCGCGGTCGAAGTAGGTGCCGACTTCGGACATCAGGGCGGAGCAGTCGCCGGGGGTGATGCCGTTGCGGTCGTTGGCGATCGCGATGGCGGCGTCCTTCATCTTGCGCACGCCTTCAGCCACGGAAGCGCCAGGAACGCCCAGGGCCAGGTAGGTCTCACGCAGGCCGTTCAGGCAGCGGTCTTCCAGCACGGAGGCGTCGCCGGTGAAGGCGGCATAGGTGATGTAGCGGAGCACGATCTCCATGTCGCGCAGGCAGGCAGCCATGCGGCGGTGGGTGTAAGCGTTGCCGCCGGGGGAGATCAGCGCGGGCTGCTGATCGAACAGGTCGCGAGCCGCGTTGGTGACGATCTTGGATGCGTTGGAGGTGATGCGGTTCACCGCATCCATGCGCTTGAGGCCAGCGGCCGCCATGGCGCCGAGGGCATCGATCCGGCCGGCATTGAGGAACTCGCCGCGGGCGTCGGCCTGGGCCACGACCCGGGTGAAGGCGTCAAACATGAAGAGATGTGATCTCAGGTCGTGGAATCTAGGGATCGCCGCCGCGCCAGCGCGAGCCCCACGGGCGTGGCCCCCGCCGTGATCAGACTTGTCCCATCGCCGATCCCCCAGGCCGCCATGACGGGCACCACCGAGATCCAGCAGCTGGTGCAGGCCTACTACGGCCAGGAGCTGCAGAGCAGCGCCGACCTGCGCACCAGCGCCTGCTGCGATGCCGATGCGGTGCCTGGCTGGCTCAAACCCCTGCTGGCGCAGGTGCATCCGGAGGTGAGCAGCCGCTACTACGGCTGCGGCCTGGTGTGCCCGCCGCTGCTGGAGGGCTGCCGCGTGCTCGATCTTGGCAGTGGCAGCGGCCGCGACGTGTATCTGCTGGCGCAGCTGGTGGGCGCCAGCGGCGAGGTGGTGGGGGTCGACATGACGCCCGAGCAGCTGGAGGTGGCGCGCCGCCATCAGGCGTTCCACGCCGAGCAGTTCGGCTTCGCCAACGTGCGCTTCCTGGAGGGGCGGATCGAGGCGCTGGAGGCCCTAGACCTCGAGCCCGCCAGCTTCGATGTGATCGTGAGCAACTGCGTGCTCAACCTCTCGGCCGACAAGGCAGCGGTGCTGCGCGGCGCCCGGCGGCTGCTCAAGCCCGGTGGGGAGTTCTACTTTTCTGATGTGTATGGCGATCGGCGCCTGCCACAGGCGGTGCAGCGCCATCCGGTGCTCTACGGCGAGTGCCTCGGCGGGGCGCTCTACTGGAACGACTTTCTGCGGCTGGCCCGCGGCGCCGGCTTCACCGATCCGCGTCTGGTGAGCGACCGCCCCCTGGCCATCACCGATCCCGAACTGGCAGCCCTGGTGGGCGAGGCGCGCTTCTATTCCGCCACCTACCGCCTGTTCAACATCGCCGAACTGGAGGACGCCTGCGAAGACCATGGCCAGGCCGTGATCTACCGCGGCACGATCGCCACGGCTCCGACCCGCTTCGACCTCGACAAGCACCATGCGATCGAGGCCGGGCGCGTGTTCCCGGTGTGCGGCAACACCTATCGGATGCTGCAGCAGAGCCGCTTTGCGCCCCACTTCCGCTTCATCGGCGATTTCGAGGGCCACTTCGGCCTGTTCGAGGGCTGCGGCAGTGCGATGCCCTTCGATCGCGCTGCCGGCGCCAGCGCCGCCAGCTGCTGCTGATGGCCCGGGCCGAGCGGCGCCTGCCGGCGAATGCCCCCGGCCCGTTCTTTGTCGATGCCAGCTGCATCGACTGCGGCACCTGCTGGCAGTTCGATCCCCAGCACTTCGCCCCCACCGGCTCCAGCGCCCACGTGCAGCGCCAGCCGCAGGGTGGGCAGGAGCTCCAGCAGGCCCTGCTTGCCCTGCAGGCCTGCCCCGTGGCTGCCATCGGCACCACGCCGGCCCTGCGGCAGCAGACCCCCAGCGATGGCTTCCCGTCCCTGGTGGCTCGCCATGGGGATGGCGATGTTCTGTATTGCGGCTGGGCCTCCCGCCGCAGCTTCGGCGCCAGCAGCTGGTTGATCCGCCGGCCCCAGGGCAATGTGCTGATCGATTCCCCGCGCTGGAGCGCTCCGCTGGCCCGGCGCCTCGCGGCGATGGGCGGCGTGGCGGCGATGGTGCTCACCCATCGCGATGATGTGGCCGACCACGACCGCTGGGCAAGGGCCTTCGGCTGCGGACGCTGGATCCATCAGGCCGATGCCGATGCAGCCCCCGAGGCCGAGCACACGATCGCTGGGCGGGATGTGGTGCAGCTGGCGGCCAACCTGCAGCTGATCCCCACGCCGGGGCACACGGCCGGATCGCTCGTGGCGCTGCTGGGGTCGGCGCGGCAGGTGCTGTTCAGCGGCGACCACCTCTGGTGGAACCCGCAGCAGCAGGTGGTGGTGGCCTCGCAGCGCTATTGCTGGTGGAACTGGGCTGAGCAGGTGCGCTCGGTGGAGCGGCTGCTGGAGCTGGATGTGGCCTGGCTGCTGCCGGGCCATGGCCACCGCCACCATTTTGCGGAGGGCCAGTGGCGACTGGCCCTGGAGCAGACCCTCGCCTTCAGCCGAAGAAGCCCTGGCTCGTGAGCCACAGGCCGAGCGCCAGCATCGGCACGAACACCGCGCCGGCGATCTGCAGCTTGACCGTCCGGGCGGAGGGGGCGGCGGATGAATGCTTCAGGGCCATGGCGTCAGCGGTGCTCCATCGGATCGGTGGCCAGCAAGCGCACCGCGGTCAGATTGGCGTACGGGCGGCCTGCCTGTGAACCGGGCCACAGCGAAAAACCCCGGCTTGCGCCGGGGCGGGGGGTGTGAGGAATGGTGCAGCCTTGCGGGCGCCCATTGCCGCCGGCTTGAATCAGTGGGGCGCTGATGGCCGCGCTGCCACCTCGGCGGTCCTTCCGGTCTAACGCCTGGGCTGAGGCGTTGTCAGGTCCCGCCGGGGGCTGGGGTATCGCTGAAGCGATCACGGATGGCCAGGATCTGATCGCGGTGCGTTTTCACCGCCTCCACACACTCGCCATCGAACTTGCCGATCGCCACCAGCCGTTCCAGTTCGGCGATGGCGGCATCAATCGTCCAGGCCGGCTTGTAGGGGCGGTGGCTGATCAGGGCATCGAGCACATCAGCCACGGCGATGATGCGCGCCTCCAGGGCAATCGCCTCGCCCTTGAGGCCCTGCGGATAGCCACTGCCGTCGAGGCACTCGTGGTGTCCGGCTACCACGTTGCGCATCACCGAGGCATCCGGCAGGGTCTGCAGACCGAACTCGCCGATCAGCTTTTCGAGCACCGCCACGCCCTTCTGCACGTGGCTTTCCATCAGCTGCCGCTCCTCGTGGTTGAGCTGGCCAGGCTTGAGCAGCACGTTGTCCGGGATGCCGATCTTGCCGATGTCATGCAGTGGAGCGAACAGGTAGAGGTGCTCGATGTATTCATCGCTGAGGTCGTGGCTCGATTGCAGCACACGGGCGATCAGGCGTGCATAGTGCGCCATGCGGTCAAGATGTCCGCCGGTCTCAAAGTCACGCAAGTTGGCGAATTCGCGGGCCAACTGTGCTGAGGCACTGATCGACTGGGCGAGGTTGATCTCGTTGCTGATCATCATGTTGATCAGTGTGGAGAACAATGCCAGGCTACGCTGAACGCTGTCTGTGAATGCCGATGGCTGAAGTGAGTTGTAGAAGAGAAGGCCGATGAATTGTCCCTTGTCGTAGAGGGGAACCGTCAGTGAGGAGCGATAGCCCTGGCGCAGCAGCCACTCGGAATGGCGACTGCCGGGATGTACGGCATCGGCGATCTCGTCGATCACCCGGTTCTGGCCTGTGCTGGCCACCAGGCTCAGTGAGGTGCTCTGATTGAGGGGAAATTCATAGCCCTTGATCGCTTCGCCGTGGCGGGTGCTGTTCACGAACGTGCGCAGCATCGCGTCGCCCTTGTCGTAGAGCACACAGGCGATCCGATCCACGCTCGGGATCAGCTCCAGCAGCTGCTCATGCATCAGCCGCATGCGGTTGCCGAGGCTTTGCCCCACGTTGTTCGCCTGGGGGGGCGACAGGTTCAGCGCCCTGGATTCGGGGCGGGAGGTGGAGGTCATCGCCGACACCGGCCGCCGGGCCGGTTCTCTGACCCTGGTCTAAGCCCGCCGTCCCGACCTGTCTGCGGGCCGTCTGATCCCGATGCGGTGTTCATGCGCGCCAGGGGGGCACGCTGAGCGGCACCGGCGGGCTGAACAGATAGCCCTGGCCGATCGTGCAGCCCATCTCCAGCAGGAGCTGGCGCTGCAGCTCGGTTTCGATCCCTTCGGCCACCACATCCAGGCCCATCTCCTGGAAGACCCGCACGAATCCACGCACGAGGGTCGTGCAGCGTTTGTCCTCGGCCATCTGCTGCACATACGACTGGTCCAGCTTCACGGCATCCACCGGCAGGCGGCTCAGCCAGGCCAGGCTGGAGTAGCCGGTGCCGAAGTCGTCGAGGGCGATGCGCAATCCTGCCGCCTTCAGCTCCAGCAGCAGGGCCTCCGCCTGGGCCTGGGCCTGCAGCACCACGGTTTCCGTGATCTCCACGGTGAGGTCGCGCAGATCGGCGCCGCTGCGCTGCTGCTCGTCCAGCAACTCCTGCACCAGGTTGCCCCGCTCCAGGTGCTGGGGGCTGATGTTCACCGACAGATGCAGGCGTCGGCCCTGGCGCTGCCAGTCGGCCAGGCAGTCGAGGGACTGGGCCAGCACCCACTGCTCCACCGGCACGATCAGGCCGGTGCGTTCGGCCAGGGGGATGAAGTCGGCCGGACTGATCCGTTGACCCTCCACGTTGTGCAGTCGCACCAGCGCTTCGGCGCCAACGATGCTGCCGTCGCGCAGGTCCACCTGGGGCTGGTAGTGGAGCTCCAGCCGTTGATGGCGCAGCCCCTGCTCGATCTCATGGCGCAGGTCCACGACCCGCTGCACCTTGTGGTCGATGGCCAGGTCGTACACGGCGACGCCGTTGCGCCCCTCTTCCTTCACCCGATACATCGTGAGATCGGCGCGGCGCAGCAGCTCCTCGGCCTGGATCGGCTCCTGGCTGCCGCAGGCGGCCACCCCCATGCTCATCGACAGCCAGATCTCCTCGTTGGCGTAGCGCCAGGGTTCGCTCAGGCTTGCCCGCAGCCGCTCCGCCAGGACCAGCGGATCACCATCCGCCTTGATCCGCTCCATCAGCACCACGAATTCATCCCCTCCGAGACGGGCGAGGGTGTCGCTGCCACGCAGCACCGCCTGCATCCGTCGACTGATCTCCAGCAGCAGGGCATCGCCTGCGGCATGGCCGTAGCGGTCGTTCACCTCCTTGAAGCGGTCGAGATCGCAGAAGATCAGTGCCACTCGCAGATCCTGCTGGCTGAGGGCCCGCTCCAGCTGCTCGGTAAAGCCGCGGCGGTTGGGCAGGCCGGTGAGCGGATCGCTGAGGGCCTGCACCGCCAGGGCGAGCTCCCCTTCACGTCGCTCGGACACATCCCGCTGTACCGACACCCAATGGCTGACCCAGCCGTTGTCGTCTACCAGGGGAGAGGCCTTCAGTTCGATCCAGTAGGGCCGTCCGCCATTGCTGTAGTTCAGCACTTCCATCTGCGTCGGCTCCAGGCGGCGCAGCTCCTCACCGAACCGCCGGGTGGTGTGCCTCTCGGTGTCTGGCCCCTGGAACAGCCGCGGACTGCGCCCAAGGACCTCCTCGCGGCGGTAGCCGGTCTGCTGCAGGAGGGCGGCGTTGGCGTAGACGATCAGGGGGCCGGGGGCATCGAGCGGTTCGGCCAGGGTGACCAGCAGGGAATCCTGGACCGTGTTGAGCATCGAGCCCAGCCAGGCCGCCAGGGGCTGCTCGCTGGCGGCGCGGCGGTTGTCGAGAGACTGCAACAGGGCAACGCCGATGCCGGTATCGCTCTGGAACAGCCGAACGGCAACCGGGGCTCCGCCCTGGGGAAGGGGAAGTTCAAGGTCCTGGGGGCTCTGCTCCAGTTGCGCAGCCAGGGCGATCACACGCTCCTGCAGGGCCGGCCATGCCTGGGCCAGGCCCTGCTGCTGCAGCACGGGCAGCACGGGCTCGAGCTGCTGGCGCGCCAGGCGATCGAGCCACTGCAGCCGACCCCCCTCGCTGATCAGCAGCAGGCCATCGCCGGGCAGCAGCAGGAAATCAGCCCAGCGGAAGCTCATCGCGAGGGGATGGGGCTCAGGCCGGGGACTGTGGGCATCGGAATGCTGCGGAGCAAGTCGTCACGCCAGTCTGGACACCTTCCATCCTGTTGCCAAGGGCATCGGCATCAGCTCGAGATCGCCCGTCATACCCCTCCTTTCAGCGGAGTCATGTCAGCTGGGATCGCCTCAAGGGCGTCGCCATTGGCCGCGGCGCCGCCAGCGCTGCAGGTCCTCGGCGAAGGCCCCACTGGCCTCGATCAAGACCCCGGCCGCCAGGATGAAGACCGCCAGCTGCAGAATCGGATCCAGGCGCCATCCGTGCAGAAACAGGATGGAGCCGGCCAGGGGCAGCCCCAGCAGGCGACCCAGGGCCACCACCATCCGGTGAAAGGCGTGCAGGAGCAGGCCCGGCTCCGGATTGCTGCGGCGGTTGAGCAGGAAGATCACCTCGAAGCCGGCGCCGACGGCGCCGGGAACGGCGAACAGGATCAGCACCACACCCACCAACGACGGCCAGTTGAGGGCGTCGTTCATCGGATGGATCAGCCGCGCTGGCTGAGGATGCCGCGCGCGGCGCACTCCAGGCAGCTGCGGTAGGAGCCGTGCCCCGTGCGCAGCTGACCGCTGCCGCCGCAGTGGGGGCAGCGATGCATCGACGTCCCTGATGGGACGGCGGTACCGCTGGGGGTGGCAGCCGGCTGGCGGGCCGCTGCGTTGAGGTCGGACACGGATGGGCGGGAAGTGGAAGCCAGTGTGCGGCGCTCCAGTCCGATCTCCGCGGAAGGCTTTGTGAAGAGTTGGCGGTGGGCCGTGTGATCCCGCTGACAGCCATGGCCGCGGCAACCGGCCTGCGTCAACGTCTCAACGAGCCGGTCGGCCGGCCGCATCTCCGCTCCGGGCCGCCGCCTGCATCGCCATGTCACCCCCCGATTCCCAGCTCCACAGCCTGCTGCACGACACCTACCGGCAACTGGAGCACGCCTATCACTGTTCACCCGAATACGGGCGCATGGTCGAGCGCTATCCCGTGCTCGCCCGGGCCATCGCCCAATGCCGCCAGGCCGAGCTCCAGGGTGAACCCGCCCTGGTGGGGGATCCTCCCCGCCCGCTGCGCCTACTTCCCGAGGTCCGTCGGCCGGCTCAGCACGTAGACCACCATGGCCGTCAGCGCCAGCGCCACGGCGATCATCACCACGATGGCACTGGTGTAGTCGGTTGAGCCCATGGCTCTGCCCCAAACCGTCAACCTAACGCCGCTGCAGGGCAGGGGTGCCGGGGCCCCGATCGCCCTCAGCCCGGAACCACCTGCCGCCAGCCCGCCTGTTCCACCACCTCGAGGGGGGTCTCGAACAGGGCGCTGAGGGGCCCGTCCTGCAGCAACGCTGCCGCCGGGCCATCGCCCACCAGGCGCCCGTCGCGCAGCAGCAGCACCCGCTCAATCTCAGGGATCACCGCTTCGATCTGATGGGTCACCAGCAGCAGCGTGGTGCCGCTGCTCGCCCGCTGGCGCAGGGCCGCCAGCAGCTGGTGACGTGCCCGCAGATCGAGCCCGTTGGTGGGTTCGTCGAGCACCAGCAGGTCTGGCTCATGCACAAGGGCACGGGCCAGCAGCAACCGGCGCTTCTGGCCATCCGAGAGCTGGGCGAACGGACGCTCGGCCAGTGCCGCCAGCCCCAGCTCCTCCATCAGCGTCATCACCCGCTGCCGCTGACCGGCCGTGGCGCTCTGGCTGCGACCGATGCCCACCGATCCGAAGAAGCCCGACAGGACCACATCCGTGGCCAGGACCCCCGGGCGGTAGCCGTTCTGCAGATCTGTGGAGACGAAGCCGACGCGGCGACGCAGCTCCCACAGATTCACCGTCTCACTGCCGAAGATCCGCAGGCTGGAGCCGGGCTGCACCACCGGATAGAGCTCACGGCTGAGCAGCTTCACCAGCGCACTCTTGCCGGCCCCGTTGGGGCCCAGCACCAGGGTGTGCTCGCCCTGCCGCAGCTGCAGGCTGAGCTGCTCGAACACCCGCCGCGGCCCCAGCCAGACGTCGACCGCCTCCAGTTCGAGGTAGGGCTGGCGCTGCTGCATGCCCCCATCCTCGCCGCCACCGCCATGCTGCGGACGGCTGCTACGGCCTGTTGCGCCACCCATGCGCCCGCCCGCAGGCTGTCTAGGGTCTGCGCCTTCTGGCGAACCCCGTGCGGCCTTTCTTCCTGCTGGAGCCAGGTGATGGCCTGCTGCTCTGCAGCGCCGACGGCACGGTGTCGTATCTCGATCGCACCGCCCGCAGTCGCCTCGGCCATCACTCCCAGGCCTGGCCTGGCCAGAGCCTGCTGTCCTGCTGGCCGCAGCTGCAGGACCTGCTGATCCATGAGCACCGGCGGCTCAATGAGGGGCCCCGCGACCATGTGCTTGCCCTGCCGGAACCCACCCCCGTGGAGATGGCCACGCGGGTGCGGCTGTTCCTCACCGATTCCGGGTTCGGCGTGGGGGTGCTCAAGCGCCGCGCCCAGCCCCTCGACGGGGAGCCCCTGGAGGGTGACGACACCTACCGGCGCCTGCTGGAGGCGGTGCTCGACACCGCCCTCGATGCGGTGCTGGTGACCCTGGCGGAACCGCTGGATGCTCCGGGGCCGGTGATCGTGTTCGCCAACCGCTCCCTGCTGGATCAGACCGGCTACGGCCTGCATCAGGTGCTGGGCCGCAGCCCGCGGCTGTTTCAGGGGCCCGAGACCTCCCGCGAGGCCACCAGCCAGCTGCGCCAGGCCCTGCAGAGCTGGCAGCCCGCCACGATGCAGGTGCTCAATTACCGCAGTGACCAACAGCCATGTTGGATCGAGCTGAAGGTGGCCCCGATGGCGGATGCCAGCGGCTGGCACACCCACTGGGTGTCGGTGCAGCGCGACATTTCCAGCCGGGTGGAGCAGGAGCAGCAGCTGGCGCTGCAGGCGCGGGCCCTGGCGGAAAGCCTGGAGAGCCGCCAGTCGGTGGGCTGAGGAGCGCGTGATGGACCGCTGGTTCTCCCATCGTCTGGCGATCCAGACCGGCGGCCCCTTCCGCTGCCACGACATCACCGTGGAGCTGCAGGCCTTTGTGGAGCGCAGCGGCGTGGCCGATGGCCTGCTGGTGGCGGCTGGCCAGCACACCACCACGGCCCTGGTGGTGAACGAGGCGGAGGAGCGGCTGCTGGCCGACATCGAACGCTTCTTCCTGGAGCTGGCGCCCGCCGATCGCCCCTGGTTGCACAACGATCTGCACCTGCGCTCGGATATCCCGCCCGATGAGCCGCGCAACGCCCACAGCCACCTGATCGCGCTGATGCTCGGCAATCACCTCAGCCTGCCGGTGCTGGCTGGGCGGCTCGGCCTGGGGCGCTACCAGTCGGTACTGCTGGTGGAGCTGGACGGGCCGCGACGCCGCGAGGTGCTGCTTCAGCTCACCGGCGCCTCAGGCTGATCCGGCAGCCGTGGTGGTGCCGCCGGCTGGGGGTGCAGCAGCGGTGCCAGCACGCTCAGGCCGAGCAGCACGAACGACAGGGCTCCGAGCAGGGCCAGCAGGCGCAGCGCCAGGGGCCGGCCTCGATCCACTGGCCAGTCGTCGTCGACCGGCTGTGGGTGGGGCCGCTGGGGCGGTTGCTGGCGGGGCTGGTTCACGCTGCGGAGATTGCCACGGCGAGCGGGTGGGCGTCAGCTCGGCACCGGCAGGGGCTCCAGCTTCCAGATCCGGGAGGCGTACTCGCGGATGGCGCGATCGCTGCTGAAGAAGCCGCAGCCCATGGTGTTGGCGATCGAAGCGCGGCACCAGCCGGCTGGATCGCTCCAGCGTTCATCCACGCTGTTCTGTGCCCGGCCGTAGTCGGCGGCATCGGCCACCACCTGGAATGGGTCGTGGCGGGTGAGGTTGTCGAGCAGCGGCTGAAACAGGTCGCGATCGCCTTCGCTGAAGTGGCCGGAGGCGATCAGCTCCATGGCGGCGCGCAGCGCCGGGTTGCGCTCCAGCCAGGGCATCGGGTGGTAGCCGTCGCGGCTGAGCTGGGCCACCTCGTCGGCGCTGTGGCCGAACAGGACGAAGTGGTCGGCGCCGACGCGCTCGCGGATCTCGATGTTGGCGCCATCGAGGGTGCCGATCGTGAGGGCACCGTTGAGGGCCATCTTCATGTTGCCGGTGCCGGAGGCCTCCTTGCCGGCGGTGGAGATCTGTTCGGAGAGATCCACCGCCGGGTACACCAGCTGACCGAGGCTGACGCTGAAGTTGGGCAGGAACACCACCCGCAGGCGGCCCTCCATGGCCGGATCCATGTTCACGATCTCGGCGATGCCGACGATCAGGCGGATGATCCGCTTGGCCATCGCATAGCCCGGTGCCGCCTTGCCGCCGAAGATGACCGTGCGGGGCGGTAGATCCTCACCGCTGCGCAGGCGCAGGTAGCGCTGCACCACCTCCAGGGCGGCCAGGTGCTGGCGTTTGTATTCGTGGATGCGCTTCACCTGCACATCGAACAGGGAGGTGTGATCCACCAGCACCCCCAGTTCCCTCTGGATGTGCGCCGCCAGGCGCTGTTTGGCACGGCAGCGCACCTGCTGCCAGCGCTCCAGGAAGCCGTCGTCGTGCAGCAACGGTGCCAGGCCCTGCAGCTGCTCGAGATCCCGTCGCCATCCCTCGCCGATCGCCTCATCCAGCAGTGACGCCAGGCCGGGGTTGGCGACCGCCAGCCAACGGCGCGGCGTGACGCCGTTGGTGACGTTGGTGAAGCGCTCCGGCCAGAGCCGGGCGAAATCGGCCAGCAGTTGATCGCGCAGCAGCTGGCTGTGCAGCTCGGCCACGCCGTTGGTGTGGTGGCAGCCCACCACGGCGAGGTGGGCCATGCGCACCTTGCGCTGCTCGCCCTCCTCGATCAGGGAGATGCGCTCCAGCAGGTGGCGATCGCCGGGATGGCGGATGCGCACCATGCGCAGGAAGCGGGCGTTGATCTCGTAGATGATGGCCAGTTGGCGGGGCAGCAGTCGCTCGAACAGCTCCACCCCCCAGGTTTCCAGGGCCTCCGGCAGCAATGTGTGGTTGGTGTAGCTGAGGCTGGCGGTGGTGATGCCCCAGGCGGTGTCCCAGTCGAGGCCTTCCTGATCGATCAGCAGGCGCATCAGCTCAGCCACGGCGATGGCCGGGTGGGTGTCGTTGAGCTGAACGGCGAACTTGCGGTGGAACTCGCTCACCGGCAGCCCCTGCTTCTTGAGGATGCGAAGCATGTCCTGCAGCGAGCAGCTCACAAAGAAGATCTGCTGGCTGAGCCGCAGCCGCTTGCCCTGCTCGAGTTCGTCGTTGGGGTAGAGAACCTTGGAGAGCGTTTCGCTCTGGATCTTGGCGAGCACCGCCCGGGTGTAATTGCCGGCATTGAACGAGGCGAAATCAAAGGATTCCGGGGCCTGGGCCGACCAGAGCCGCAGGGTGTTGGCGGTGCGCACGCCGTAGCCGGTGATCGGCGTGTCATAGGCCACGCCGATCACGGTGTGGTCGCCGATCTGCACCGGATAGCTCCATTCCGGCCGGATCACCTCCCAGGGGTTGCCCTGGGCCAGCCAGGCATCGGTGCTTTCCTGCTGGCCATCGGGGCCGACATGCTGGCGGAAGATGCCGAACTCGTAGCGGATGCCGTAGCCGATGGCGGGGAGCTCGAGACTGGCGAGTGATTCCTGGAAGCAGGCAGCCAGACGCCCGAGCCCGCCGTTGCCCAGGCCCGGTTCCGGTTCGCAGGTGATCAGCTCGTCGAGATCGAGTCCGAGGGTGCGGCAGGCCTCGGCCGCGTCCTGGCGCAGGCCCAGGTTGACCAGATTGTTCTCGAGGTGGGGTCCGAGCAGGTATTCCGCCGAGAGATAGGCGGCGGTGCGCACCCCGCCCTGGGTGTAAGCCTCAGCCGTGTCCACCCAGTTCTGCAGCAGGCGATCGCGCACGGCCAGGGCCAGGGCCATGTAGTGGTCGTGCCGGGTGGCCAGGGAGGGGGATTTGGCCTGGCTGTAGAAGAGGTGGCGGCGGATCTGCTCCGCCAGGGGCGTCTGCTCAAGGGTGCCGGCGCGTGGATCGGCCATCAGCCGGGTTCGGTGGTGAACCCTGTTCTGGTGGCGGCGACCTGGCGGTGCTGTGCGCACCACTAC
>JBEGQE010000095.1:0-12816 GCA_041181145.1 Cyanobacteriota bacterium | reverse complement strand
TGGGCGTGGAAGCGCCGGTCGTTCGGGTCGGCATAGTCCCGCCGGCAGGCCGCGCAGAGGGGGAAGGCGGCCAGGCTGGTGTGCTCCCGCTCGAAGGGCAGCTGCCGCAGCACGCTGTAGCGCGGGCCGCAGGCGGTGCAGCTGATGAAGGGATAGCGGTGGCGGCGGTTGGTGGGATCCCGCAGCTCCGCCAGGCAGGCGCGGCAGATGGCCAGATCCGGGCTGATGGCGGCGGTCGCTGCTGGGTTGGGTCCGTGGCTGGTGGAGGGGGTGATGCGGAACGCGCCCAGGTCCCCGCGGGCAGCGCCCCAGCGCGCCTCGAGCACGTCGATGCGGCAGTGCGCTGGCGGCTCAGCCTGCAGGCGATCCAGGAACTGCTGCAGCCGCTCCGGCGCGCCCTCCAGCTCCATCTCCACGCCATCTGGGCCATTGCGCACCCACCCCTGCAGCGCCAGCCGTTGCGCCAGCCGGTGCACGTGGGGGCGGAACCCCACCCCCTGCACCAGCCCCTGCAGGCGCAGGCTGAGCCGCCGCTGCTCAGGCGTGCCGGCCATGGGTGTGGGTGGGCCGCCGCTGCTGCAGCCAGGCGATCAGGGGCTCGAGGCCACGGCCATGGCGGGCCGATAGCTCGAACACCGGTGCACCCGGTGCGATCGCCGCCAGGTTGGCGAGGGCCTGGTGGCGATCGAACCCCGTGGCCTCCGCCAGGTCGCCTTTGTTGAGCACCACGGCGTCGGCGGAGCGGAACAGGGCCGGGTATTTGAGCGGTTTGTCCTCGCCTTCGCCCACGGCCAGCACCGCCAGCCGTAGCTCCTCGCCGAGGTCGAAGGCGGTGGGGCACACCAGGTTGCCCACGTTCTCGATCACCAGCAGATCCACCCCGTCCAGCTGGAGTTGGCGGAAGGCCTGGTCCACCATGTCGGCTTCCAGGTGGCAGAGATCACCGGTGCGGATCTGCACCGCCCGGGCACCGGCGGCGTTGAGGCGCCGGGCGTCGTTGTCGGTGGCCAGATCACCCACGATCACGGCGATCGGGCGCTGCGGCCAGCGCCGGGCCAGCTGCTCGAGCAGGGCGGTCTTGCCCGAGCCAGGGGCGGAGAGCAGGTTGACCGCCAGCACGCCATGGGCGCGGAAGTGGGCGCGGTTGTGGGCCGCCTGGACGTCATTGCGGCTGAGCAGGCCCTGATGCAGCTCCAGGCGCCGGCGCTCGTGCTCCGGCTGGCGAGGGGCCGGTTCCGTGGTGCCGCACCCGCACTGCCCGCACATCAGCTCACCTCCAGTGCCACCAGCTCCAGCTCCCGCCCCGCCAGCAGCTGGCGGCTCACCACTCCGCAGCGGGGGCAGGCGTGGAGCATGTCGGCTGGCCGGAACGGCTGCCGGCAGTCTGGGCAGTAACAGCGCGCCGGCACCGTTTCGAGATCGAGCGTTGCGCGGCGCCACAGCTCCCGCTCGCCCCCGTTGGTCACCACCACCTCGAAGGCCAGGCGCAGGGCGTCGCCGTCCACCCCCGCCAGCTCGCCAATGCGCAGCTGCAGGCTGTGGATGCGCGTGGCCCCCGCCTGGCGGGCCTGCGCTTCGGCCAGGGTCTGCAGCTCCGCCATCAGCGCCAGTTCGTGCATGGTGGGCGGTGGTTCAGCCGAAGCGGAGCTGATCGGGGCCCTGCAGCAGCGGCCGCTCGCCGGCCAGCAACGGCGCGATCGCCGTGCGGATCCGCTCGGCCGATGGCGGACACCCCGGTAGCCAGAGATCCACGGGGATCACCTCATGCAGCGGCAGCACCCGCTCCAGCAACTCCGGCACGATGCCGGGGGCATGGGGGTGCTGGGCGCCGCTGTCGGCCAGCTCCACATAGCCCCGCTCCAGCACCGCCTGGCGGCTGCCGCCCTCCTCCCCGGCCCAGAGGTTGCGCAGGGCGGGCACGTTGCCGGTCATGGCGCAGTCGCCGAACGACACCACGATCCGGCTGCGGGCGCGCAGCTGCAGGGCCAGCTCCAGGTTGTCGGCGTTGGCGACGGCTCCCTCCACCAGGCACACGTCCACCCCCTCGGGGTAGGTCTTGGCGTCACTCGCCACCGGTGAGTAGACGATGTCCACCTGGCGGGCGAGCTCGAACAGCCATTCGTCGAGGTCGAGAAACGACATGTGGCAGCCGCTGCAGCCGGCCAGCCACACCGTGGCGAAACGCAGCTTCGTCATGCCTTCGCACCCCCCTGGTTGTGCCACCGGTGCTGCTCCCGCGCCGTGCGCAGCAGCTCGGGGCGGTCGCGGTGGGGGTGCTTCTCGGCGGTGCTGTCGGCCTTGCGGAACAGGGCACCGGTGGGGCATACATCCACGCACTTGCCGCAGCTGGTGCAGGCCTCCACCTCCCCCCAGGGCTGATCGAGGCCGGCCACGATCGTGCAGTGGCTGCCGCGGTTGGCCACATCCCACACGTGGGCGCCCTCGATTTCGTCGCACACCCGCACGCAGCGGGTGCAGAGGATGCAGCGGTGGTGGTCGAGCGCGAACTGCGGATGGGAGGCATCCACATGGCGCACCGGGTACTGATAGGGAAAGCGGGAGTGGTCCATGCCCACCTGCACGGCCACGTCCTGCAGTTCGCAGTTGCCGTTGGCCACGCAGAAGGCGCATACATGGTTGCCTTCGGCGAAGAACAACTCCACCGCCATGCGCCGGAACTGCTGCAGCGGCGCGCTGCTCGTGCGCACCGCCATGCCCTCGGCGGCCGGCGTGGTGCAGGCGGGCTGCAGCTTGGTGCTGCCCTCGATCTCCACCAGGCAGAGCCGGCAGGCGCCCACGGGCGTCAGTCCATCGAGATGGCAAAGCACCGGCACGCTGGCGCTGGCGGCCCGCAGCGCCTGCAGCAGCGTGGCCCCTTCGGGCACGGCCACGTCCTGCCCATCCACCGTGAGGGTGAGCACGCTCATGGTTCACCTCCCGGGCTGGTGGCCGCGGGCAGCCGGCAGGCGCCGTGGGGTTCGCAGATCGCCGGATCGCGGCAGGCCGCCTCGTATTCGCCGCGGAAGTGGCGCAGGGTGCTCAGCACCGGATTGGGGGCCGCCTGGCCGAGGCCGCAGAGGCTGGTGCAGCGCACCATCGTGCACAGCTCCTCCAACCGGGCCAGGTCGTCGGGCCTGGCCCGACGCTCCACGAACCGCGCCAGCAGTTGCTCCAGCTGCACGGTGCCGGCGCGGCAGGGCAGGCATTTGCCGCAGCTTTCGTTGCGGCTGAAGCGCATGAAGTGATGGGCCACCTCCGGCATGGCGGTGGTCTCATCCATCACCACCATGCCGCCGGAGCCCATCATCGAGCCCAGGGCCAGCAGGCTTTCGTAGTCCACCGGGGTGTCGAGCAGCGGGGCGGGAATGCAGCCGCCCGAGGGTCCGCCGGTCTGCACTGCCTTCACAGCGCGGCCGGTGGGTGAGCCGCCGCCCATCTCCACCACCACCGTTCGCAGGGAGGTGCCCATCGGCACCTCCACCAGTCCGGTGTGGCGCACGGCGCCGGAGAGGGCGAACACCTTCGTGCCCCTGCTGCTGGCCGTGCCGATGGCGGCGTACCAGTCGCCGCCCCGCCGCAGGATGGCTGGCACGGCGCTGAACGTTTCCACGTTGTTGATCAGGGTGGGGGCGCCCCAGAGGCCGTGTTGGGCCGGGAATGGCGGCCGCGGCCGCGGGGTGCCGCGCTGCCCCTGGATCGAGGCCAGCAGCGCTGTTTCCTCACCGCACACGTAAGCGCCTGCGCCGACGCGCACCTCCAGCTGCAGGGCGAAACGGCTGCCGGCCACCTGCGGCCCGAGCAGCCCCCGGGCGCGGGCCTGCTTGAGAGCGAGCCGCAGCCGCGCGATCGCCAGGGGGTATTCCGCCCGCACGTAGACGTAGCCCTGATCGGCACCGACGGCATAGGCGGCGATCGCCATGCCTTCGATCAGCCGGTGCGGATCGCTCTCCAGCACGCTGCGGTCCATGAAGGCACCCGGGTCGCCCTCATCGGCGTTGCACACCACGGTGCGCGGGCCTGGGGGCTGCAGGGCCACGGTGTCCCACTTCAGCCCTGTGGGGTAGCCGGCCCCGCCCCGGCCGCGCAGGCCGCTGCGCTTCACCTGCTCGCGCACCTGCTCGGGGCTGACGCCCTCCAGCACCCGCCGCAACTGCACGTAGCTGCCGTGGGCGATGGCGTCGTCGATCGATCCCGGATCCACCCGCCCGCAGTTCTCCAGCACCACCGGCTGTTGCAGGCTGAAGAAGGGATGGTCGGTGGCGATGGCCGCAGAGGCCAGGGCCTGCCGCTGCGGTTGGAGCAGGGTCTTCGCCTGTTGCGGCTGCAGGCCGCCATAGAGCTCGCTGCCGCCATCGGCCCGGTCCACCGCCACCAGCGGCCCACGCCCGCACAGGCGCAGGCAGCCCACGGGTTTGATCGCCGGCACCGCGCCAGCGCCCCCGGCCGCTGCGATCTCTGCGGCCGCCTGCTCGAGGGCCTGCTGCAGCGCCTCACTGCCGGCCGAGCGGCAACCGCTGGCGCCGCAGCAGCGGATCCTCAGCGGGGGGGCGGCGCTCACCATGGCTCCCCGGCTGCCGTGGCGGCGGCCGGCGGCAGTCCGGCCTCCGTCAGGCGCTGCTGCAGGGCGTCGGGGGCATCCACCGGCAGGCGGGTCTGCATCACGCCATCGACCACCAGCACCGGGGCCTGGCCGCAGGCCCCCAGGCAGCTCACGTGCTGCAGGGCCCACGTGCCATCGCCGGCCGCATCATCGAGCCGGACTGCCAGCCGGCGCTCCAGCGCCTTCGCCAGATCGGCGCCCCCGTTCACAAAGCAGGCGGTGCCCAGACACACGGCGCAGCGGTGCGGCGTGGGTGCCTTGAGCCGGAACAGGTGATAGAAGCTCGCCACCCCCTGCACCCGGCTCAGGGGCAGGCTCAGGCCGCTGGCCACCTGGCGCAGCGCTGCCGGGCTGAGGTATCCCTCCAGTTCCTGCACCTGGTGCAGCACCTCGATCAGGGCGTCGCCCCGTCCGCCCTGCTGGCGGATCATCCGCGCGATGTGCTGCTCGTGGCTGAGGGCCGGTGCGCTGGGCGTTGGATTCGGCTGCGTCACACCCTCCGCCTCGGGCACGGCCTCACCCCTCGATAGCAAGGTTGTGGCCGTTTGGCTTGAGCCAGCGCTGCAGCAGGGCGCGCGCCTGGGGCAGCTGGGCCTCCAGGGCGGGCGAGAGGCTGTCGCCGTGCGCCATCGCGGTGGCGGGCAGCAACAGCTGCCAGGCTTCGGGGCGCCGGCCATACAGCTGTTCGGTGAGCCACAGCAGAGCGGCGGGCTCGAGCTGGTGGCTCAGCCCCGGGGCCGCCGCCGCCGGAACCAGCCGCCGCAGCAGCGGCGCCCGCTCGGCTCGGGGGCCTGCGCCATCGGTGCGGCCATCGGCGAGCCAGGCATCGACGATCAGCACCCGCCCGCAGCAGGCCAGCAGCGCCGCGCACTCCGGGGTGAGCTGATGCAGGGCCCGGTGCGGTGCCCCCAGTTCCTCCACCAGGTGCCAGCCCACGCCATCGTCGCCACGCAGTGGATTGCCGATGCCGATCACCAGGTTGGCGTGCTGGCTCATCGCCGGCGCTCGGCCAGCACCCGCCCATCGGCGGCCACCAGCTGCAGCGCCAGGGGCATCTGACCAGCGGCGTGGGTGCTGCAGCTCAGGCAGGGATCGAAGCAGCGGATGCCCGCCTCCACCCGGTTCAGCAATGCTTCGGGAAGCTCGGCCTCGGCGGGCAGGGGATCGGGGATGAACTCCCGGGCGATCTGGGCCACGGTGCGGTTCATCGCCAGGTTGTTCTGGCCGGTGGCGATGATCAGGTTCACGCGGGTGATCAGGCCGTTGTCGTCCACGCGGTAGTGGTGAAACAGCGTGCCGCGCGGGGCTTCGCTCACCCCCACCGCCTCGTTGGCATTGAGGCTGGCGTGGGCGCGGATGCGGCCGCTCTGCAGTTGTGGATCGGCCACCAGCGCCTCGATGCCCTCCAGACAGGCCACGATCTCCACCAGCCGGGCGTGGTGATAGGCGAAGGAGGAGGTCACGATCCGTCCGCCACTGGCCGCCGTGCCGCTGCGCTGGCGGAACTCCTGCAGCTCAGCATCGGCCCAGGGGGTGCCGATCGCCTCGCACACGTTCAGGCGGGCCAGGGGGCCCACCCGGTAGATCCCCTGCGGGTAGCCGAGGGGCTTGTAGTACGGGAACTTCAGGTAGCTCCAGCTCTCCACCGCTTCCCCCAGGAAGCTGGCGTAGTCGTCTTCGCAGAGGCCATCGGCGACGATCCGGCCGTCGCTGTCGATGAAGCGGATGGCTCCCTCGATGCAGGACCAGCGCCCATCGGCTCCCACCAGGCCCATGAACAGCGAGGGGAAGTCGCCGAAGGTGCGCTGTTCGCGCTGCAGCGGCCCATCGAGCAGGCGCTTGTAGAGCTCCAGGGCCTGCTGCACCGTGGCCCTGGCCTCGGGCAGCCGCTCCAGGATCCAGCTGCGCGCCTCGCTGCTCAAGGGTGTGCGCACCCCGCCGGGCACGGCCCAGGCCGCATGGATCTTGCGCCCCCCCAGCAACTCCAGGATCTGCTGGCCGAACTGGCGCAGGCGGATGCCGGCGCGGGCCAGGTCGGGATCGGCCGCCATCAGCCCGAACACGTTGCGCTGAGCCGGATCGCTGTCCCAGCCCAGCAGGAAATCCGGGCTGCTGAGATGAAAGAAGGAGAGGGCGTGGCTCTGGCAGATCTGGGCCAGGTTGAGCAGCTGTCGCAGCTGCCGTGCCGCCGGGGGCGGCTGCACCGCCAGCAGCTTGTCGCCGGTCCTGGCGGCGGCGAGCAGGTGGCTCACCGGACAGATGCCGCAGATGCGGGCGGTGATGCCGGCCATCTCGGTGAACGGCCGGCCTTCACAGAAGGTCTCGAAGCCGCGGTACTCCACCACGTGGAAGCGGGCGTCGCAGAGGTGCCCGGCGTCGTCGAGGTGGAGCGTGATCTTGGCGTGACCCTCGATGCGGGTCACCGGGTCGATCGTGATCGTGCGGCGCGTCGGGGGCTGGGCCTCGGTCATGCCCGTCTGGATGGCGACGTGGGGACGGTCCGTCTCCACCGTCAACCTAGGCAGCCCAGCGGGTCCTGGCAGCCGCCTGGTCCCTCCCGGCATGGGCTGGATGGAGACCCCGGGGGCAGCCCGATAGCGTGACGACAGCAGCGACGCTTGAGCGTGACGTCCGCGCCGGAATCGCAGCGCAGCCCGAGCCGGTCGCTGCTGCTCGGCGGCCTGGCCGTGGTGATCGCGGCGGCGGGCGGCGTGTGGCTGGTGAGCCAGTGGGGCATGGAGGAGACCGACAACGCCCAGCTGCAGGCCCACCTGGTGGAGATCGCCAGCCGGGTGCCGGGCACGATCACCGCGGTGCCGGTGCAGGACGATCAGACCGTGCGGGCCGGCCAGCTTCTGGTGCAGCTCGACCCCCGCGATGCGCGCACGCGGTTGGCCCGTGTCGAGGCCGATCTGCTTGAGGCCCGGCGCCAGGCGGCGGCCCTGCAGGCCCAGACCGGCTCCAGCGCCAGTGACGCTGAGGCGGCGGCCGATCAGGCGGCAGGCGATCAACAGATGGCGCGGGCGGAGTACGAGCGGGCCGCGGCGGATCTGCAACGGCTCGAGTTCCTGCTGCGCCAGGGCGGCGTGGCACGCCAGGAGGTGGACCGGGCCCGCGCCGCCTACCGCCAGGCCCAGGGCCAGCTGAGCCGCAGCCAGGCCAGCGCCCTGCAGGCCCGCTCCAGCGAGCGCCAGGTGGGGGTGGATCGACAGAAGGCGGCGGCGGCGGAGGCCCACATCCACCAGGCCGAGGCGGCCCTGGCGGAAGCCCGCCTGCAGCTCAGCTACACGCGCATCCTGGCCCCGAACGCCGGGCGGATCGGCTCCCGCAGCGCCGAACCCGGCCGCCAGGTGCAGCCTTCGCAGCCGCTGATGACCCTGGTGGGCCAGCAGCCCTGGGTGGAGGCCAACTTCAAGGAGACCCAGCTCGAGGCCCTCCGGTCCGGCCAGAGCGCCGAGGTGCGCATCGATGCCTTCCCCGGCCGCTCCTTCCGCGGGCATGTGCTGAGCGTGGCGCCCGCCTCCGGAGCTCGCTTCGCCCTGCTCCCGCCCGACAACGCCACCGGCAACTTCACCAAGGTGGTGCAGCGAGTCACCGCCCGCATCGCCCTCGACGACGTGCCTCCCGCGTTGGCTCCGCGGCTGGTCCCAGGCCTCTCGGCCACGGTGCGGGTGCGGCGGCCGTGATCCTCCGCCAGTGGGCGGTGGTGATCACCGTCTCGATCGGGGCGATGCTTGAGGTGATCGACGTCAGCATCTGCAACGTCGCCCTGCCGCACATCCAGGCCAACCTCGGCGCCACCCTCGCGGAGGTGGGCTGGGTGGTCACCGGCTACGCGATGGCCAGTGTGGTGATGATCCCGCTGAGCGAATGGCTGAGCGAGCGCTTCGGTCAGCGCAGCTATTTCGTGTTCTGTCTGGCGGGGTTCACCGGTGCTTCGGTGCTGTGCGGCCTGGCGCCGAACCTGCCGGCGCTGGTGTTGGCGCGGATCGCCCAGGGGCTGTTGGGGGGTGGACTGCTGCCCAAGGCCCAGGCAATCCTGTTTCAGGCGGTGCCGCGCCAGCTGCAGGGCATGGCCCAGGGGCTGTTCGGCGTGGTGGTGCTGGCGGGTCCGGCGATCGGCCCCACCCTCGGTGGCTTCCTCACCGATGGTCCGGGCTGGCGTTGGATCTTTTTCATCAACCTGCCCTTCGGGATCCTCACGGTGCTGATGGCCCTGGTCTGTCTGCCGCCGGATCGCGACCGCACCTGGGCGGACGAGCAGGGCCGGCCGCTGCGCCCTGAGGGTCAGAACCGCCGCGTCGACTGGACGGGCATCGCCCTGCTGGTGGCCGGACTGGGCAGCCTGCAGGTGGTGCTCGAGCAGGGACATCAATACGACTGGCTCGCCAACAGGGGCATCCGCCTGCTCTCGCTCTTGGCGGCGGCAGCGCTGCCGGCCTTTGTGTGGTGGGAGCTGCGCTGCCGCGCCCCGGCGGTGGACCTGCGGGTGCTGCGCCACCGCTCCCTGGCGGCGGGCAGCCTGTTCTCGCTCGTGCTCGGGATGGGCCTCTACGGCACGGTGTTCGTCGTGCCGATCTTTGCCCAGACGGTGCTGCAGTACACCGCTACCCAGACCGGTCTGCTGATGCTGCCCGGAGCCCTGGCCTCGGCGCTGACGATGGCGGTGCTGGGCCGCAGCGCCCGTCGCTTCGATCCGCGCCACCTGATCGTGCTCGGCGCGGTGGCCATGGTGCTCACGATGCTGCAGCTGGCGTCGCTCGGGCCGGACACCGGTGAGCACAGCCTGTTCTGGCCGCTGATCTTCCGCGGCGTCACCACTGTGACGATGTTCCTGCCCCTGAGCCTGGCGGCGCTCGGCCCCCTGCCCAAGTGCGACGTGGGCGCCGGCAGCGGCTTCTTCAATCTGATGCGCCAGCTGGGCGGCACCTTCGGAATCGCCGTGCTCACCGTGGTACTCGATCACCAGCGGGCCGTGCACCGCTCACAGCTGGTGCAGCACCTGTCCAGCACCAACCCACTGCTCCAGGAGCGCCTGCAGGCCCTCACCACGCTCACCGCCGGTCGCCGCGATGAGGCGTTGCAGCTGCTCAGCCTGCAGGTGGATCGCCAGGCGGCGCTGCAGGCCTACGGCGATGTGTTCCGCCTGGTGGCGCTTGTGTTCCTGTTGGCGATTCCGCTGGTGTTGTTGCTCGGCCGCCCCGAGCCCAAGGAGGAGCCTGCCGCTGAGCCGTCCTGAGTTCGGCTTAGCTCCAGCCCATCAGGCGGGTTCCCTGCATGAACAGGAAGCTGGTCAGCCAGGCCAGCAGCAGCGACCAGCCCACGCTGAACGCGGTGAAGTCCAGCCGCTTGGATTCGCTGCGGATCACCGCCACCGTGGAGAGACAGGGGGTGTACAGGAGGGTGAACAGCATGAAGCTGATGGCCTGGGGGGCGCTCACATCGGTGGCGATCGCCTGGCCCAGGGCCACCGGATCGGCCTGGCCATAGATCACCGCCAGGCCGCCCAGCACGATCTCCTTGGCGATGAAGCCGAACAGCAGGGCCACCGCCAAGTGGGGGTTGATGCCGATCGGCTGCAGCAGGGGCTCGAGCAGCGTGCCCAGCCGGCCCGAGAGGGAGAGGTCCGAGGCCGGCGGCACCCCCACCGGCAGGTTGTTCAGCAGCCACACCGCCACCACCCCGAAGATGATGAACCGCCTGGACCAGAACCAGAAGTGCTTCACCTCGCTCCAGGAGCGGGTCAGCACCTGGCGACCGGTGGGCAGGCGGTACGGCGGGAGCTCCAGCACCAGGGGTTCCTGGCTGGGGAAGCGACCACGGAACAGCAGGGCGGTGAGCACGGCCGCCACAAAGCTCATCAGATAGAGCCCCGTGATCACCAGCGCCCCCTGGCGGGGCGGGAAGAACGCCGCCGCCATGAACAGGAACACGTTCAGCCGCGCCGAGCAGAGCGAGAACGGAATGATCAGGATCGAGAGCAGGCGCAGGCCGCGATCGCGCATCACGCGGGTGCCGAGGATCGCCGGCACGTTGCAGCCAAAGCCCATCAGCGAGAGCACGAAGCTGCGGCCATCCAGCCCGAGCCGCTCCATGAAGGCGTCCATCAGGTAGGCGGCCCGCGACAGATAGCCGCTGTCCTCCACTACACCCATCGCCAGGAAGAACAGGGCGATCACCGGCAGGAAGGCCGCCACGGTGCCCAGCCCCTGCCACAGGCCCTCCAGCAGGAACCCCTGCAGGAAGGTGGGCAGCGGTGTCAGCAGCGGTCGCAGCAGGTGTTGCCCGATGGCATCGAGCAGCCCGGCCAGGCCCTCCTGGATCGGCACCCCCACCGCATAGATCAGCTGGAACATCAGGGCCATCGCCGCGAAGAACAGCGGCAGGCCGAGCAGCGGATGCAGCAGCAGCCGATCCAGCCGTCGGGTCCAGCGGTCGCGCCACTGGGGTGGCAGCCGCACCGCGGATTGCACCAGGGCCGCCTGGGCGGGCTCCAGCTCCGGGTCGATCGCGGCCAGGCGTTCCTCGAGATCGGCGATGGTGGCGGCGCTGGCCACCAGGTGCTTGCCCAGTGCCTGCTGCAACACGGCCACGCCGCGGCCGTACTTGGCGCTGAGCAGCACCACCGGCAGCCCTAGGGCCGCCTCCAGGGCGCCCTCATCGATCACCACGCCGAAGCGGCGGGCCTCATCGGCCATGTTCAGCGCCACCACCGCCGGCAGCCCCAGCCGTTGCACCTGCAGGGCCAGGCGCAGCTGGCGATCGAGCTGGCTGGCGTTGAGCACCACCAGCACCAGATCCACAGGATTGCGCTCGAGGAAGCGGCGCACCACGGCCTCATCGTCGGAGTGGCCGCGCAGGTCGTAGAGACCGGGCAGATCCACCAGCCGCACGGTCTGGCCGTTGAGCTCCAGGTCGGCCTGCATCAGCTCCACGGTGAGGCCGGGCCAGTTGCCGATCTGGGCGTGGCTGCCGGTGAGCCGGTTGAACAGGGTGGACTTGCCCGTATTGGGCATGCCCAGCACGGCGATTGTGCTCACGCCGCCAGTGCCACGCAGCGGGCGTCGCGGCGCCGCAGCATCAGCTCGGTCATGCCCACGCGCACATGCAGTGGGCCCGACCACCAGCCCCGCCGCAGCACCTGAACCGGCTGGCCCGGTCGCAGCCCCATCGCCTCCAGACGCCGCCGCAGGCTGGCATCGGCGGCCAGCGAGTCCACCACGCCCGTGGCCCCTGGGGCCAGATCCGCCAGCTGACGCGCGTTTCGCATCTGAGCGAAGCTATTGCGAATGAGTTGCAATATCCTATGCCAAGTGCCCGGGCCGGTTGCGTTCGGCCGGGTTTTGCCGCGGTTGCTGCGCCGTTCGCCGGCCTCCCTAGCCTGGGACCAGCGTTCAGGTGGGCCGATGTTGCACTTCTGGTCTCCCGCGCTGGACCCCGCCCATCCCAATGCCTGCACGCAACCCGAGCGGTATGTGATTCAGGTGCTGGCCCGCGGCACCTATCTGGCGATCGGGCCCGACGGCGAGAGCCTCGTGGAGGTGGCTGAACCCGGCGACGCTCACCTCTTTCATGCCCATGAGGCGGCGGTGCGCGCCGCCGTGGAACTGAACGCGGAAGGCCGCGGTCCGGTGGACGTGGTGAAGGTGGAGCTGGAGATCGGCTGATCGCTCAGGCGGCGATGGCCTCATCCGGCAGGGCGCAACTGGGGTGGGCGATCAGCCCGTAGGCCACGGTCTGGGGATCCTCCTGCGGATCGAGCCAGGCGGAGCAATGCAGGTCGTCCTGCTCTGCATCGTCGCGATCACACCAGCCCTCGAGCTGCGTGCGTCCTCCGAGCAGCACCAACTGGAAGGTCCAGTGCTGACGGTCGTGAATGGCAAAGGTGCTGGCCATGGCCCACACCTCCTGATCAGGGGTCATCCCAGGATTCCCACGCTGTTCCAGCTCGCCACTTCCAGGGCGCGGTTCCTCAGCTGGCTGGAGGGCCACCCGCCGCATTCGGCTGGCACGTGGCAGAGGTGCTGAACTGGATGGAGAACGCTGGGCCTCGATGAACCGTTGGTTGATGCCGGCCGCCGTGCTGGCTCTGTTGGTGGTGGGCTGGCAGCACCGGGGCCAGCGCTTGGCGCTTGCCTGCAGCGGCGCGCTGGCCTGGGCGATCCCAGGCGATGAGTCGGTGGCCGGCATGGGCAGCACCTGGAAGGAGCCTGGGG
>JBEGQE010000094.1:0-9908 GCA_041181145.1 Cyanobacteriota bacterium | reverse complement strand
ATCGAGCGCGGCATGGTGCTGGTGAAGCCCGGCTCCATCAAGCCCCACACCAAGTTCGAAGGTGAGGTGTACGTGCTCAAGAAGGAAGAAGGCGGCCGCCACACCCCCTTCTTCGCTGGCTACCGCCCGCAGTTCTACATCCGTACCACGGACGTGACCGGCCAGATCACCGCCTTCACCTCTGACGACGGCGCCAACGTGGAGATGGTGATGCCCGGCGACCGCATCAAGATGACCGGCGAGCTGATCTGCCCCGTGGCCATCGAGCAGGGCATGCGCTTCGCCATCCGCGAAGGCGGCCGCACCATCGGTGCCGGCGTGGTCTCCAAGATCATCGAGTGATCGCCCCGGTCCGGCTCCGGCCGTGACCTAAGGTCTGGGGTGTGGGTTTCCGCCCACACCCTTTTTGCACCTCGACAACCCAGCTCCCGCGAGCAACCCCGCTGGTGTGTGTCCACACCAGATCACGACGCGCAATCCCATGTCCACCGCCATCGCTCAGCAGAAGATCCGCATCCGCCTCAAGGCGTTCGACCGCCGCATGCTGGATCTGTCCTGCGAAAAAATCATCGAAACGGCCGATCACACCGCTGCAACCGCCATCGGTCCGATTCCCCTGCCCACCAAGCGCAAGGTGTACTGCGTGCTGCGCTCGCCCCACGTGGACAAGGATTCCCGCGAGCACTTCGAGACCCGCACCCACCGCCGGATCATCGACATCTACAGCCCCTCGGCCAAGACGATCGATGCGCTGATGAAGCTCGATCTGCCCAGCGGCGTCGACATCGAAGTCAAGCTCTGAGGCTTCAGGCCCGCCCCCAGGGCGGGCTTTTTTAATGGGCTGTAGCCCGGCCCAGGATTGGCCGAGGCCCAACCGCCGCCGCTGCAAGGCCGCGGCGGTTCCGGGGCCCTGCCTAGGATCTCCGCCTGGCCGCCTCGCAGACCCCAACGTGACCCAACTGGCCGTGCGCGAGCTGCCGCTGTTCCCACTGCCGGATGTGGTGTTGTTCCCGCAGGAGGTGCTGCCCCTGCACATCTTCGAGCCGCGCTACCGGATGATGCTGCGCACCGTGCTCGAAACCGACCGCCGCTTCGGCGTGGTGCGCTGGGACCCCCAGGAGGGCAAGATGGCCGAGGTTGGCTGCTGCGCCGAAATCCTGCAGTGCCAGACCCAACCGGACGAGCGCAGCAACATCGTGACCCTCGGCCAGCAGCGCTTCCGCGTGCTGGAGGTGGTGCGCGAAGCGCCGTTCAAGGTGGGGCTGGTGAGCTGGATCGAGGACGAACAACCGCAGGACCATCAGGCCCTCAGCGATCTCTCCGCCGATGTGACCCGCGCCCTGCACGACGTGGTGGAACTCACCGGCAAATTGATGGGCAAGCCCACCACCCTGCCCACCGATCTGCCCGATCTGCCCCGCGAACTCTCGTTCTGGATCGGCTCCCACCTCGGCGGTCCGGTGGCCGATCAGCAGCAGGCGCTTCTGGAGATCACCGACACCCACGAACGGCTGCAGCAGGAATTCGAACTGCTCGACGAAACCCGCCGCCAGCTGGCAGCCCGCACGGTGCTGCAGGACACCTTCCGCGACCTGCAGGACTCCACCGACGGTGAACGCTCCGAGTCGGGCGACCGTCAGGATCGTCCCGAGCGCTGAGATCCTGATGGGACCCCTGGCTGCACTCCCCGCGCTGACGGGGAGCCTGATCGTGCTGGCCTCCGCCATCGCCGCCCTGCTGCTGCTCGGACTGTGGGTGTGGGCCCGGCGGGACCGGGCCTTCCTCAGCACCGCCAGCGTGGCGGAGGCCTACGACCGCTGGACCGACGACCAACTGCTCGAGCGCCTCTGGGGCGACCACGTGCACCTGGGCCATTACGGCAGTCCCCCACGCCGCCGCGATTTCCGCGCCGCCAAGGTGGACTTCGTGCACGAACTGGTGCGCTGGAGCGGCCTCGATCAGTTGCCAGCCGGCAGCCGCGTGCTGGATGTGGGCTGCGGCATCGGCGGCAGCGCCCGGATCCTGGCGCGCGACTACGGCTTCGAGGTGCTCGGCATCAGCATCAGCCCCGGCCAGATCGCCCGGGCCAGGGCCCTGACCCCCGAAGGGCTGCCCTGCCGTTTCGCGGTGATGGATGCCCTGGCGCTGGAGCTGGCCGATGGCAGCTTCGATGCGGTGTGGAGCGTTGAGGCCGGCCCGCACATGCCCGACAAGCAACGCTATGCCGATGAGCTGCTGCGGGTGCTGCGGCCCGGTGGCCTGCTGGCGGTGGCGGATTGGAACCGCCGCGATCCGGCCGATGGCCCCCTGAACGGTGTGGAGCGGCGCGTGATGCACCAACTGCTGGTGCAGTGGGCCCATCCGGAGTTCGCCAGCATCGCCGGCTTCCGCCGCAATCTCGAGCAGAGCCCCTATGGCGCTTGCAGCGGCAGCAACGGCAACGACCCGCTCAGGGTCAGCAGCGCCGATTGGAGCCGGGAAACACTGCCCTCCTGGATCGACTCGATCCTGGAAGGGGCCCGTCGCCCCCTGGCAGTGCTGAGCCTGGGCCCGAGAGCCCTGCTGCTGGGCCTGCGCGAAACCCCCACCCTGCTGCTGATGCACTGGGGCTTCGCCACCGGCATGATGCAGTTCGGCGTGTTCCGGGCCCGCAAGCCGGGCTGAGGCGTGCGGGACGAGCCCTGTGGCGGGTGGCGTGGGGGCGGAATGTGAACTCGCGCCGGCCTTAGTCAGCCGCCGGCGCCTGGAACGGCGCGATCATCGCCGGCCTCGCTCTCTTCGAGCTGGGTGAGGGGATAGGCACCGAACACCGCCAGGTGCTCACAAAGAGGCTGCAGCTCCTCGACCGCCTGGAGCAGGGGCTCGGGTCCCTCAGGCAGCTCGAGGTCCACAAAGAAGATGTATTCCCCCATCTCCCGCTTGGAGGGCCGCGACTCGATGCGACTCATGTTCAGGGCGCGGTGGGCGAAGCAGGCCAGGGCCTGCAGCAGCGCACCGGGGCGATTGGCCTGCAGTGAGAAGGCCAGGCTGGCCAGGGGACCGGCCAGGCTGCGCTCGCCGCGGCGCAGCAGCAGGAAGCGGGTGCAGTTGCCAGGAACGTCGTTGATCGGATAGGCCAGCACCTCCAGGCCGTGCTCGCGGGCCGCCTGCAGGGAGGCGATGGCCGCGCGGAAGCGGCTGCCGGCCACCATGCGGGCCGCTTCGGCGGTGGAGCTGGTGGGCAGCTGCAGAGCGTTGGGCAGCTGCTCGCTCAACCAGCCGCTGCATTGGGCCAGGGCCTGGGGATGGGAGAGCACCTCGCTCACACCAGCGAGCGAACCGCTGCCGAGCAGGGCATGGCGGATCGGCAGCACCAGCGCCCGCGCCACGCGCAGCTCCGGGTGCTCCCAGAGGGCATCAAGGCAGGCGGTCACCCCACCTTCCACTGAGTTCTCCACCGGCACCACGGCCGCCTCGCAGGCACCGCTGGCCAGGGCCTTCACCACCGCCCGGATGCCCACCTGGGGCTGCAGGTCGGGCTGGGCGATGCCCTCCAGCGCCGCCAGCCGGATGGCCGCCTGCTCCCCGTAGGTGCCCGCCGGGCCGAGAAAGGCGATGCGCATGGGAGCTGAGGGGCCGTGCTGGATAGGATCATGCCCCCTCGGCCGCCGTGCGATGCCCCTGGCCTTCAGTGCCAGCCAAGCGTTGGAGCTGCCGGTGCCACGGCAGCTGGAGCGCCTGGGCGCCTACCTGAACGATGAGCAGCGGGTGATCAGCGCCCTGCTCGATCCCCGCCAGCTCACTCCCCTGGCCGAGGGCCGCTACCGCTACACGGTGACCCGCCTGCAGGTGTTCCAACTGCAGATCCAGCCCGTGGTGGAGCTGGTGGCGCGGCGCAGCCAGGGCCGCATCGAACTGGAGGCGGTGGACTGCCAACTCGAGGGGTTGGGGCTGGTGGACGATTTCCGGCTGACCCTGCAGTCGTGGTTGCAGGCGGGCGAGCAGGGGCTGGAGGGCGAGGCCTCCCTGGGGGTGAGCGTGAGCCAGCCCAGCCTGCTGCGGCTGATTCCGGCCAACGTGCTGGAGGCCACCGGCCGCTCGCTGCTGGCCGGCATCCTGCTCGGCATCAAGACACGGGTGGGCCAGCAACTCGTTGAGGACTTCGACAGCTGGTGCGCCGGCCCGGGCCAGAGCGAACCGGTGGTCGCGGTCAGCCCGGCAGCACGCGGCTGAGGAAGGAGCGCCGGTGCAACGGCGTGGGCCCGAGGGCCAGCAGCGCCTGGCGATGCAGGGCCGTGCCGTAACCGGCATGGCGCTCCAGGCCGTAACCGGGATAGGCCGCGGCCAGGCGGGAGATCAGCGCATCGCGGGCCTGCTTGGCGAGCACGCTGGCGGCGGCGATCGCCAGGTTCTGGCTGTCGCCGCGCACCAGGGTCTGCTGCGGTCCCTGCCAGCAGCGCAGCGGCAGCACCCCATCCACCAGCACATGCTCGGGCGTGGGGGCACCGCGCAGGGGCAGGCGCTGCAGGGCGCGCAGCATCGCCCACTCGGTGGCGGTGCGGATGCCGTGGCGATCGATCTCCCGGGCCGACGCCTGGCCGAGGGCCCAGGCGTCGGTGGCAGCTGTGATCTGCGGCACCAGGGCCGCCCGGCGGCGGGCGGTGAGGGCCTTGCTGTCGGTGAGGCCGGCGGTGGCCAGCTCCCGCTCGGCCGCGGCCGAGAGGATCACGGCACCGGCGAACACGGGACCGAACCAGCAGCCCCGGCCCACCTCATCCACCCCCGCCACCCGGGCGGCATCGACCGGACGGGGCAGGCTCAATCGCCGCTGGCGGAGGAGCGGCGGCGGCGGCGGCGCGGTTCGCCGTTGTCGTCGAGATCCGGCGCGGGTTCAGGCTCAGGCTCGGCACTGATCGCCACGGCGGCAGGCACCGCCTCGGCCAGCACCACCGGCAGCGGTGCCGCCGTGATCACGGGCTCCTGCACGCTCACCGACACGGCAGCACCACTGCGGCTACGGCCGCGGCCCCGGCCGCTGCGCGGCGTGGCCGACACCTCGATCGTGGCGTCAGGCAGCACCGCCACAGGCTGGAATGCGTCATCCGGCAGGGGGGTGATCTCCACGGTGCGCGGCAGGCCCTCGGGCTCAGCCGCCAGCGGATCGTGCTCTGGGGCCTCGGCAGCAGCGGCCGCCGGCGCAGAGCCTGACCCAGCGGCATCAGCACCACCAGCCCCACCGCGCCCGCGGCGGCGACGGCGGGGGCCGGAAGCGGCCAGCTGCTGGCGAGCCTCCTCAAGCACCGCCTCGGGGTCGTCCCCCGGACGCACCACGCGTACCACCAGGTTGTCGGCCGGCGGCGGCGACTCCAAGAGCAGGGCCGGGTTGAGGCCCAACCAGCCGTACACCAGCTCCTGCTCGGGCTCCATGGTCACGGCCACCAGCTCCGGCTCGGGGCGACGGGGCCCCCCATCGGCAGCGGCGGTGGCGGCCTCATGGCTCTGGCCGGCGGCGGCGCTGCCAGCCAGGCTCTCCTCCGTGGTGGGCAGCAACTCCAGCTCGGTGCCGCCGCCACCACTGCGGCCGCCACGCCCACCCCGGCGACGGCGACCACCGCCGCTCTCCCCGGCCGAGGGGCTGAGCACCTCAGCGCGGGCCGAGGCGGCCGAGCGCACCAGGCCACCGGCGCTGGCCAGGGGTTGAAGGCTGTCCTTGCCGGGCAGCACGGCCACATGGCCGAGGCCACCGCAGCTGGGGCAGGCGCGGCCGAACAGCTCGTAGATGTTCTGGCCCTGGCGCTTGCGGGTGAGTTCCACCAGGCCGAGCTCGGTGATCTGGGCGATCTGGGGGCGGGCGCTGTCGTGGCGCACCTCGGCGGTGAAATGCTCGAGCACCTGCAGCTGATCCCGCCGCGACTCCATGTCGATGAAGTCGATGATCACCACACCGCCGATGTTGCGCAGCTTCAGCTGGCGGGCGATCTCGGTGGCGGCCTCGTAGTTGGTCCAGAGCACCGTCTCGCGCGCGTTGGCGGAGCGGGTGAACGAGCCGGAGTTCACGTCGATCACCGTGAGCGCCTCGGTGGGCTCGATGATCACGTACCCGCCGGAGGGCAGATCCACCCGGGGCTTAAGGGCGCCCTGGATGGCCGCGTTCACCTTGTAGTGCTCGAGGATCTCCGTGGGCTCGCTGTGGTGCTCCACCTGCACGGAGGCCTGATCGGCCCCCAGGAAGGCGTTGACCCGGGCCACACCTTCGGCGCCGTCCACCACGATCCGGGCCACCTCAGGGTTGAAGTGGTCGCGCAGGATGCGATGGATGAAGTCCTCATCGCGGTTGAGCAGCACGGGCGGATTGGCGCTCTCGGCGGCGGCCTGGATCGCCTCCCACTGGCGCAGCAGCGCCTCGAGGTCGTCGATCAGCAGCTCTTCGCTGACGCCTTCGGCTTCGGTGCGCACCAGCAGGCCCGAACCGGGGGGCTTGATCAGCACCCCGAGGGCGCGCAGGCGGTTGCGCTCGCTCTCACCGTTGATGCGGCGTGAGATGTTCACCCCCTGGCCGTGGGGCTGCAGCACCAGGAAGCGTCCGGGCAGGGCGAGGTTGCCGGTGAGCCGAGGGCCCTTGGTACCCGTGGGCTCCTTCATCACCTGCACCAGCACCTTCTGGCGGGGCTCGAGCAGTTCGGTGATGCCGAGGGTGCCCTTCTTCAGGCGCAGCGGGCCGAGGTCGGTGACGTGAATGAAGCCATTCTTCTCACCCTCACCGATATTGACGAAGGCGGCATCAATGCCCGGCAACACGTTCTCCACGGTGCCGAGGTAAACGTCGCCGATCTGGTAGCGGCCCTGGGCCACCACCAGTTCATCCACTCGGTCGTCGGTGAGAACCGCGGCGATGCGCAGCTGCTCGGCGATGACGATCTGCTGGGGCATGAAAGGTCAGGGAGTGACCTGCCGAAGGCAGGCCGGGGCGGGGTGGAGAGACCGACAACCAACGCCCACCACAGGCCAGCGCAACGCCAGGGTCCGGACATCGCCGATGCCGGGGCGCCGTGGAAGAACCGGTGGTGCTGAAAGGCTCAGAGGGAGAACCCGGGGCGGGTGAGGACGGTCCTCAGGGAAAGGAGGTGCGCTGCGACGGGCTGCGCGCTGCCGGAGCGACACACCACAGACAACCGGAGAAGCCGATGGGTGCCGCGGCCTTCGGGGCCCGTCCGGCCATGCTTTGCGAATTCCTGAACGGATCGGAACCCGTCTGAACGGCGCCGCAGCAGCGGCTTTCAGGAAGAGTGTTCGAGAAAGCTGCAGCGGCTTGCTCGCGGATCGGCTTGACGTGATCCGGAGGGTTGATCGCGCTGGTCAGTGAATTCGACCAGGGATCTGCCGTCGTGGTTGCACGTTAGCACGGGCGAATTTGAGCCCCTTCAGCTCTGGCGCAGCTGCAACGATTGGCGCCGCAAGCGCTGCAACGTCAGCGGTTGTCCCAGCCGGTCGGCGAACCAGTGCTGCAGCTGCTCGGGCCGCAGGCTTCGGCCCGCCAGATCGATCGCGGCGCTGTAGCGAAGCTCCACCCGCCCATCGGCCCGGGCCTGGAGGCTGAGGGTCAGCAGATCGGGCCGGCACTCGCGGCTGCGCGGGCGGCCCTTCTTGTCGGTGTCGTGCCAGATCCAGCTCTCACAGGCCAGCAGGTCCGCCGCCGCCGCCTGCCAGGCCTCGGCCGTGGGCGACACGGCCGCCGCCGCCGACAGCTCCAGCCACCAACTGGCCGCCACCAGCTCCTGCGAGAGGCTCGGCCCCGACACCGGCACCTCCTGCACCGCCGTCAGGGCAAACTCCGGCGGCAACTGGGCCTGGAGACGCTCGCGCACCCAGGCCGGCGCCTGCCACTCCGCCAGCTCCAGATCCAGCCATTCCCCCTCGGCCTCAGCCCCCAGCGGCAGGGCCAGGGCGAACTGGGCTCGCGGCAGCGGATGGAACCCCCCGGTGAAACTCACCGGCAGAGCGCTGCGGCGCAGGGCCCGCTCGATCAGGCGCACCAGATCCAGGTGGCTGAGCAGGGCCAGCGAGCCGCGCTTGCTGAAGCGGAAGCGCAGCCGCTGCACACGCGCACTGGCCGGGGCCCGCTGCGGCAGCTGCTGGGGGATCGGCGGCGGCGGAATCACCACGTTGTGCCCCAGCTCCGGGCCGCACACCCCACAGCTGCTGCAGCCCTCGAAGGAGCAGTCGGGCACCACGGCGGCGGCCAGGGCCCGTTGCAGGTCGTCGGCCAGCCAGGCCTTGTCCACCCCCGAATCGATGTGGTCCCAGGGCAGGGGCTGGGCGCAGAAGGCGGCCAGATCATCCGCATCCATGCCCTCGGCGGCGCTCCACTCGCCCAGCTCCAGCTCGCGGTAGCGGCCGCCCAGACCGGCGGCTTCGATCGCGCTGGTCCAGGCCGCATAGGTGCGATCGGCCGCTTCGAACCAGGCATCCAGGCCGGCGCCGTCGCGCCAGGCCGCCTCGATCACCGGGGCCAGGCGGCGATCGCCGCGGCCCACGAAGTCCTCCATCGCCGAAAGGCGCACATCCGTGTAGTTCGTCTTGAGCCCGCGCAGGGGCCGCAGGGCCTCGCGCAGCAGCTGCTGGCGGCGGCGGAACTCGGCGGTGCTCACGCTGTGCCACTGGAACGGCGTGTGCGGCTTGGGGGTGAAATTGCTGATCGTGAGGTTCAGCTCCAGCCGGCCCAGGTCGCGGCACTGCTGCTGCAGGGAGCGGCAGGTGTCGGCGATACCGAGCACATCGGCATCGGTTTCACCCGGCAGGCCGATCATGAAATAGAGCTTGATCTTGCGGTAGCCGCTCGCCATCGCCGTGCGGATGCCGCGCAGCAGTTCGGCATCGGTGAGCCCCTTGTTCACGATGTCGCGCAGGCGCTGGGTGCCGGCCTCCGGCGCAAAGGTGAGGCCGGCCTGGCGCGTGCCGCCGAGGATGTGGGCGATGTTCTCGTCGAAGCGGTCCACCCGCTGGCTGGGCAGGGTGAGCGTCACGTTCTTGTCGGCCAGGCGATTGCGTAGCTCCACCCCCACCGCCGGCAGGGCGAGGTAATCGCTGCAGCTGAGCGAGAGCAGCGAGAAATCGGAGTACCCGGTGCGCTCCATGCCGGTTTCGATCGCCTCGATCACCGCCTCGGGCTCCACATCACGGGCCGGGCGGGTGAGCATGCCCGGCTGGCAGAAGCGGCAGCCGCGGGTGCAACCGCGGCGGATCTCCACCGTGAGCCGGTCGTGCACGGTTTCGATGTGGGGCACCAGGCCCATGGCGTAGTGGGGCATCGGCGTGGCCGTGCGCCGCAGCACCCGCGCCGGGATCTCCGGCACGAGCGGCACCTGGCTCACGCCGTCGGGGCCTGAGCCATACAGAGCCGGCACGTAGACGCCCGGCACCTGGGCCAGATCGCGCAGCAGCGCCCGGCGGCTCAGACCGGCGGCGCGCCCCTCGGCCACCACCAGGCCGATCTCCGGCAGCACCTCCTCGCCATCGCCGAGCACCACGAAATCGAAGAAGGCCGCAAAGGGTTCCGGGTTGCTGGTGGCGGTGGGCCCGCCGGCGAAGATCAAGGGCGGTGCCGCCGGATCCGCCAGGGGCAGATCGCCGCGATCGGCCGCACGGATCGGGATCCGGGCCAGGTCCAGCATCGCGAGGATGTTGGTGGCGCCGAGCTCGTAGCTGAGCGAGAAGCCGAGGATGTCGAACGCCGGCAGGGGCCGGCGGCTCTCCACCCCGAACAGCGGCGTGCCACCGGCGCGCAGGCGCTCGGCCAGATCCGGCCCGGGCAGGTAGCTGCGATCGCACAGCTGCCCGGGAACCGTGTTGAGGATCGAATAGAGAATGATGTGGCCGGTGTTGCTCGAGCCCACCTCGTAGATCTCGGGGTAGGTGAGCGCCCAGCGCAC
>JBEGQE010000093.1:0-6640 GCA_041181145.1 Cyanobacteriota bacterium | reverse complement strand
GGATCGATGTGGGTGTTGGGGTCGTCGCCGAAGGCGGTGGAGGCGCTGGTGAAGATCTTGCTGTTGGTGCCCAGCTGCACGTGGGTTTCCAGGCCGATCACCGCCTCCCAGGCCCCTGTCTGCTTGTCGGTGGTCTGTGCCGCCGTCGTGGCTGCCATGCCGAGTGCCGTCCGATGCCTGGGGCGATCCTATGGAAACGGGTCTGTCGCGGCGCCTGGCGGTGGGCGCCGGGTCATGCGGTGCTTCAGGCGGGAACCCTCTGGGCGGACCCAACCTCCGAAAGGGTCGCTCCTTGCTTTAGCTAAGCCATGGCCAAGCCATTCGCCCCCCCAGTCGACGCCCGGTTCGGCACTGGTTTCGATGCCGGTTTCGGTGCCATCCCCCCACACCCGGACCTTCCTGACGACCGTCGACCGGTCTGCGTGAACGTGCATGAGGCCAAAAGCCAGCTCTCACAGCTGCTGCTGCAGGTGGAGGCCGGAGCCACGGTGGTGATCGGGCGGGCAGGGGTCCCTGTGGCTGAGCTACGCGCCTGGAGGCCAGCACCGGTCTGCATCCGGAACCCTGGCAGCTGGGCCGGACGGCTGCAGATGCAGCAGGCATTCAACCGGCCGTTCCCCGGTGCGTGGAACACCACAGAGGCCAGGTCGGGCCGGAGGAGGCCATGAGCCGCTATCTACTCGATACGGAGTTGCTGCTCTGGTGGCTGACGGGGGATCGGCGGCTGCCGGCCTGGGGGGCCGCGATGCTGCAGCTGCCGGCGACATCCGTTCTGGTGAGCCACGCTTCGCTGTGGGAGCTGGCGGAGAAGCACGGGGCCGGCTGGTTCAGGCTGGCCTCTGGGCTGGGGCTGGCGGATCTGGTGCAGGAGGTGAACCGGCTGGGGCTGCGCTGGCTGGCGGTGGAACCCCATCACCTCCAAGCCCTGTCCCGGCTACCGGACGAACCGCACCCGTACGACCCGTTTGATCGGCTGCTGGTGGCCCAGGCCCGCAGTGAGCCCCTGATCCTGGTCAGCGGTGACCCGGCCATGAAAAGGTATGGGGCCACGGTCTTGCTCCTGCACGCGTGACGGCCCTCGCCAGCGACCCGGTGCTGATCCTGGGGGGAGGCCTGATGGGCCTGGCGATCGCCCACCAGCTGGCCCGCCGGGGCGAAGCGGTGCTGGTGCTCAGCCGCCGCCGCAGTGAGGCGGCGGGCTTCGTGGCCGCCGGCATGCTCGCCCCGCACGCCGAGGGGCTCAGCGGCGACCTGCTGGCCCTGGGCCAGGCGGCCCTGGCGCGCAGTCCCGGCTGGGTGGCCCAGATCGAGGCCGACAGCGGCCTGAGCTGCGGCCTGCGCCCCTGCGGCATCGTGGTGCCCTTCGCCACGGCCGCCGAGCGCGACACCTACCCCACCGCCGCCTGGGGGGAAGCCCTGGATCGCGCCGGCCTGGAGCGGGAGGTGCCCGGCATCGGCCCCACCTGGCGGGCGGGGCTGCTGTTTGAGCAGGACGGCCAGATCGACAACCGCCGCCGGCTGATGCGCGCCCTGGAGCGGGCCTGCGCCGGCCTGGGGGTGCGCTTCCAGGAGGGCGCCGAGGTGCTCAGCCTCGAGCAGCACAACGGCGGCACCCTCTCGGCGGTGCGGCTGCGCACGGCGGAAGGCGAGGAGCAGCGACTGCCAGCCCAGCGGGCGGTGCTCAGCTGCGGGGCCTGGAGTGCACGCCTGCTGCCCGAGCTGCCGGTGTTTCCCGTGAAGGGGCAGATGCTGTCGCTGCAGGGACCGCGCCAGGCCCTGGGGCGGGTGATCTTCGGGCCAGGCACCTACCTGGTGCCGCGCTCCGATGGCCTGCTGGTGGTGGGCGCCACCAGCGAGCCGCAGGCCGGTTTCAGCGAGGGGCTCACCCCAGACGGCCAACGGCAGCTGCAGGCGGGCATCGCCGCCCTGCTGCCGGAAGCCAGCGCCTGGCCGCCGATGGAGCGCTGGTGGGGCTTCCGGCCCTGCACGCCCGATGAGGGGCCGCTGCTGGGCGAAAGCCCGATTCCAGGGCTGTGGCTGGCCTGCGGGCACCACCGCAACGGTGTGCTGCTGGCGGGGCTCACGGCGGAGCTGCTGGCCGATGCGGTGCGGGGCGACGGGGCGGCCGTGGGCGAGGAGCGCTGGCTGCAGGCCTTCCGCTGGGATCGCTTCGGCCGCCCCTAGGGCTCAGCCCTCGACGCGCCAGACCTGATCGGCGGGGGTCCAGTCGCTCAGCTCAGACGGCTGGAACCAGAGGCCGATCTCGAAGGCGGCAGTTTCGGGGGCGTCGGACCCGTGGATCACGTTGCGGCCGATGTTCACCGCCAGGTCGCCGCGGATGGTGCCGGGCTCAGCCTCGAGGGGCTTGGTGGCGCCGATCAGCTTGCGGGCGCTGGCGATGACACCGTCGCCCTCCCACACCATCGCCACCACGGGGCCGGAGGTGATGAAGTCCACCAGACCGGCGAAGAAGGGACGCTCGCGGTGCACGCCGTAGTGGCTCTCGGCCAGCTCACGGCTGGGGGTGAGCTGCTTGAGGCCCACCAGCTTGAAGCCCTTGCGCTCGAAGCGGCCGAGGATCTCGCCCACCAGACCGCGCTGAACGCCATCGGGCTTGATGGCAACGAAGGTGCGTTCAGCGGCCATGGAAAGTCAATCGTCAGATCCGGCCCATCGTCCGCGGCGGCCCTGCCCGTTGGCAAGCACAACGGTTCCGGTGCCGGGAGGCTGGCGGCACAGAGCGGGCTCAGGCGGCCTCGGCCATCGTGCTGGCCAGGCGCTGGGCCAGCAGCACCATCAGGCCCCGGTCGAAACGACGGGAGCGGCTCAGCAACTCCTCGAAGGCCTGCACCGGCAGCACGAACAGCCGGGCCCCCTGCGGACCGGCCCAGACGCTGGCGGCCTGGGGCCGGCGCATGATCACCCCCATCTCGCCCACCGTCTGGCCGGCGGGGAGAACCATCAGCGGGCCAGCCCCGCTGCGCTGCCGCACCTCGCCCTCCAGCACAAGGGCCACGCCATCGCTGGGGGCCCCGCACTCGATCAGCAACTCCTCCGGTTGCAGCTCGCGCAGATGGCCCTGACGGGCCACCCAGAGAATCCCTTCCGGCAGCAGGTCGGTGAACAGATCGGCCGCGGCAAGGGCGGGGAACTCACGGCGGTCGGGATCCACCTCGCCGCGCCGCTGGCTGACCAGGAAGGGTGACTCCCCCAGGCCGGCTCGGGGATCCTGCAAGCGGCGGGCCGCCCGTTGTGGATCGCGCTCCCGCTCGAGCATCAGCACCCAACCGGCGGTGTCGGGGTCGGGATCCATCCAGAGCAGGTCAAAGGCCTGGTGCAGATCCCCGGCGGGCGGCACGGCCTCAGGCAGGACCTCCAGACCCGCCATCAGCAGACGTTCATCGAGGGCGTGACGCCGGCTTTCGGTGCGCTGGGCCAGCGCCTGCTCCAACGGGCGCAGCAGCGGATCCTCCTGGGCCAGGGTGTCGAGATGGGCGCGCAGGGCCGCCTCCTGCAGCCAGCCAACCCTCAGGTGCATCAGCCGCTGCCGTTCCTGCTCTCCACGGGGCCCGAAACCCATCAGCACCGCCTGCCACTCCGCCTCATCCAGGCCGATCTCCGCCTGCAGCCGCTCCAGCTGGTCCAGCAGGGCCGGCGGCAGCGCGCCCGGCTCGAGGACGGGATAGCCGGTCAGCCGGAGCAGATTGGCCACGGCTTCCACGGCCGCCTCACGGCGCAGATCCGCCACCTGACGCTGGAAGGGATCGCGGGCCAGCAACTCAGGCTGCTCACTGGCCAGAAGCCGGACCACGGCATGGTGATCCGTCTCATCGAGCTTGAGGGTCTGGCGCAGTTCCTGCAGTTCGAGCACATCGCTGGCGCGATTGAGACGCCCGCTGCGCAGCATCTCGGCCATCACATCGCGATAGACGCCGCGGCTCTGCTGTCGCCCCATCGCCGGCAGGGCCTTGACCAGCGTGAACACCTCCTGGGGGGACAGGGCCTCCAGGGCCCGACCGTCGAGGGCGGCGTCCAGGCCGGGCAGATCCCGCAGCTGACGGCGCAGGCTCTCGCTGGTGCTCTCGCGGCGATAGGTGGCCTGGTCGCGGCCCCAGCTGCGGAACAGGGCGATGGCGCTGCCCACCAGCACCACCGAGCGCAGCACCTGGCCACCCGCCAGGCCGAACAGGCCCTGCAGGGGATCCACGAACCAGAAAAAGAGGTTGAGCGCCAGGAAGGTGGCGAGCAGGCGCGCATGTTGAATCGCCCGCTCGGCCGGGTGCGCCATGGTGCGGTGGCTGTAGCAGCGCAGCAGTGCCGCTTCGAGGCGGCGGAACAACAGGGCCGAAGCCGCCGCTGCCGCACTCAGCAGCAGCGGGATCAGCAGCAGACGCGGCAGCGGCACGGCGGGCAGCAGGGGCTGCCAGATGCGGGCGGGCTGGGCGGCATCGAAGGCCCAGGCCCCGGAACGCAGGTAGCCCAGCGGATGCTCCGTCAGAGCGCTGCCCACGCCCACAGCCTCCATCAGCAGGAAGAAGGCCACGATCAATCCCGGATAGGAATACCAGGCCCAGCCCAGCCCCCGCTTGCCGTGCAGGGTCTGCCAGAAGCTGCGCTCGGCATCGATGTCGATGCAGGGGGTCTGACAGGCCACGCAGGCACTCTGTTCCCGCCCCTCGAGCGAGATCGTGCGACACATCGACTGGGTGACCCGGCTGTTGGTGGCCACATGGGCCGGCCGACCGAGCGGCCCCCGCAGACCGGTGATCACCGTCTGCACCGGCCCCATCGGACAGACGTATTGGCACCAGGCCTTGCCGCCGAAGGCCCAGCCCACGATCAGGGCCGCCAGCAGGGTGGCCAGCAGCAGCAGCGCCAACCCGAGCGGACTGCCATTAACCACCAGCAGACGCAGACACAGCCCGGCGATCAGCAGGCTCCACTGCAGCTCCAGGTGATGGCGCCCCAGCCACGACCCGGGTTCCACCATCACCAGCTCAGGCTTGCCGTTGCGGCCGGGGCGAGTGCGCTGCCAACCGATGGCACGGGCCAGCTGGCTCACGAAGGCGAGCGGACAGATCCGGCGCCACAGCGCATGGCTGACCACCCCGATCAGCAGCAGCCCTACCGGCACCACCGTTCCCCAGAACACACGGTTTCCCGGCTGCGCATGGAGGTTGCAGTCCACGGCTGCCATGGCGGGACAGGTGGGCAGCCACGGCGCCGGCAACTGCAGCGACGGCCGGAGCAGCGAGGCGATCAGCAGCAGCCAGCCGATCAGCAAACCCCAACGCACCGAACGCAGCCGGTACTCCAGAACCGGCGTGAGCAGCCGCATCCGCAAGCTTCAACCGACGCCCAGATTGCAAGCAGCGGCAAGGCGGCGCAACACCCCATAGATTCCAGCCTTGTTCGTTGCAGCACGCCGCTGCCCGGCCGCATGCCGTCCACCACCGCCGGCACGGCGGCCGCCCCTGGTTCTGCGGCCAACCACGCCTGGACCATCGCCGACAGCGCCGCCCTGTATGGCCTCGAGCGCTGGGGTGAACCCTATTTCTCCGTGAATGCCCGCGGCCACGTGATCGTGCAGCCCCGCGGCGACCGCGGCGGTGCCCTCGATCTGGTGGAGCTGGTGCAGGGGCTGCAGGGCCGCAACCTGGGCCTGCCGCTGCTGATCCGCTTCGACGACATCCTGGAAGACCGGCTGGAGCGCCTGCACGCTGCCTTCGAGCGCGCCATCGCCCAGTACGGCTACAGCGGCCGCTACCAGGGCGTGTTCCCGGTGAAGTGCAACCAGCAGCGGCATGTGGTGGAGCAGCTGGCGGAGAGCGGCCGGCGCTGGCACTTCGGCCTCGAAGCCGGCAGCAAGGCGGAGCTGCTGATCGCCCTGTCGCTGGTGGACGACCCCGAGGCGCTGCTGATCTGCAACGGCTACAAGGACCAGCGCTACATCGAGACGGCGATCCTGGCGCGGCGGCTCGGCCGCCAGCCGGTGGTGGTGATCGAGCAGCCGGATGAGGTGGAGCGGATCATCCGTGCCAGCCGCGAGCTGGGGGCGGCACCGTTCATCGGCATCCGCGCCAAGCTCTCCAGCCGCAGCACCGGCCGCTGGGGCAGCTCGGTGGGCGAGAAGGCGAAGTTCGGCCTGGCCATCCCCGAGGTGCTGGCCACGGTGCAGGCTCTGGAGGCGGCGGGCCTGCTGGCGGATCTGCGCCTGCTGCACTTCCACGTGGGCAGTCAGATCAACGACATCGCCGTGCTCAAGGACGCCCTGCAGGAGGCAGGGCAGATCTACGTGGAGCTCACCAAGCTCGGCGCGCCGATGGGCTTCCTCGATGTGGGCGGCGGCCTCGGCATCGACTACGACGGCAGCCGCACCGCCACGGCGGCCTCCACCAACTACTCGCTGCAGAACTACGCCAACGACGTGGTGGCGACCATCCGCGAGTGCTGCGAACCGCACGGGGTGCGGGTGCCGACCCTGGTGAGCGAGAGCGGCCGCGCCATCGCCAGCCACTTCTCGGTGCTGGTGTTCGATGTGCTGGGCTGCGGCGGCGTGCTGGGCAGCGACGGCGCCGCCACCGCCATCCCGGAAGCAACAGCGGACGAACCGCTGGTGGTGCGCAACCTGCGCGACACC
>JBEGQE010000092.1:0-36746 GCA_041181145.1 Cyanobacteriota bacterium | reverse complement strand
CGGGTGCTCACCCAGTACGACCGCACCCCCGGCCTGGCGGTGAAGGACTTCTGGGGCCTCGATGAGCGCTCGCTGCTGCTGATCGCCGATGAGCGCGGCGGCAACCTGCTCAACTTCAACGTGGGTGATGCGCTGTTCGCGCTGATGCCGCGCACCTACTGGGTGGAGCTGCAGACGCGCTTCGGCAACCAGTACTACGTGCGCGACAACGGCCAGGACGCGGCAATCCTCGACGCCCTGCACACCGTGAAGGGCTGCCTGGAGATCGGCGGCTGCCAGGTGGTGCCGGGCCTGCCCCAGGAGCAGTGGCTGCTCACCCTGGCCACCTCGATCCTCGGCGGCCTGATCGTGGGTTTCGCCGCCTATCCCCGCCAACCCGACCGCAGCGTGGAGTGGGCCTGGGTGCTGCTGCTCTCACCCCTGTGGGTCATCCTGTTCGGCGTGTTCGGCGTGGCGCCGATCATCACCCGCACCCCCGATGTGCTGCCGCTGGTGCGCAACGCCCTCGGCTTCGTGGGTGCGATCGCAGCGGCCTATCTGATCGCCCAGAACACCGTGGGCAAGAACCGGCTCAAGGACAGCGAGGGCTGAGGCAGGCCCGGCTCACCGGGCCGCGCTGCGGGTGCGGGGGCCGAGGCGGTCGAGCGATTCAAGCTTGCAGCGCAGCGATTGCACCGGCTCGCAGGCTGGTGCGGCTGGTTGGGCCTGGGCCAGGTCCTGCAGGACGCCGGCCGCTGCCCGCAGCTCGGCCAGGTTCCGCTCGTAGAAGCTGCGCAGCACGGCATAGCGCTGCACCGGCTGGCCGTAATAGCTGGTGCCAGCCCTGGTGGGGAACGAAGCCCACTCCGGAGCCAGGGCCGCGGCCAGCTCAGGGGTGAACAGGCCACGGTCGGCCAAGGACAGGGCGCCGCGGCGCTCCACCAGGAACAGGGCCGCCTGGTCCTGCACGTGGGGGCCGAAACCGTTCAGCTGCAGGGCACGGCTGGCCCGGGCCCAGGTGAAGGGCATGAACTGGTAGGCGCCGGCGGCGGCGGAGGCGTAGCCGCCGGAGTAATTGACCCGGTCGGGGTGGCGATCGAGGCTGGCCATCAGGCCTCCGCCGAACATGATCCGGTACCCGCTGTCCTCACCCCGGGCCCAGGTGCCTTCGGAGAAGCGGATCGTGTTGAGCAGGGCGCGGCGCTCCGGCGTGATGGCGTAGCGGGAGCTGGCGGGCCCGGCTGGGTTGGCCTGCGGATCCAGCAGGGCGACGGCGCTGGTGCGCAGGGCCGGGGGCACAACCTGGAGAGCTTCGAAGGATGCGGCCGAAGCCAGATCCTGAGCCTTGGAGGCCGCAGGCGTCGCCAGCAGCGTGGCGCAGGAGCCAGCCAGAACCAGGGCGGAACCGGCCAGGGCGCGGCTACGCAGAGAATGGCGGAGGGAAACCGGCAAACCAGAACAGACGAAGGTCAAACGGCCGCGACGGCCAGAGGGATCAGATCAAGCGGCTCAGATGAAATCGGAGGGCGCAAGAATGATCCGATCAGGGATGCAGGGGCGTGTTAAGAGCGGAAACCAGGCGAGACTTTGACCGAAGAAGCCAGAAGAGAAGATCAGCAGAGCCGAACTGGTTGGCGCCACTCTGTCAAACAACTGCGCAGAGGGAATGTTTACTGTGACAGTCGCACATGCGTCCATCGCTAGAACAAACCGTTAAGCCCTGTTCTGAAGAGCGATCTGCCGCAGATCGGTGCCAAACAACACAGAATCCTTCCAGACCCGCCAAGGCGCGGTTGCGGCGCCGATCAGGGCTGAATCTCAGGGCTGAATCGCCTGGCTGGCGGCGAGCATCCGCAGGTGGCGGGCGGCCTCCTGCTCTCCGCCCCGCGGCAGCGGCGCCGCCGTGGGGGGCCGGAGCGGCTGGTCAAGCTGCCAGTCGCCGGCCTCCAGCTGCTCCCGGCTCAGCAGGCGATGCCAGCCGTGGCGTTGCAAATCCGCCTCCAGCACCGGCGCCTCGGCAAAGCCATGGCGCTGCACCAGATGGATGCCCACCCCCAGGGACAGGGCTTCACAGAAGGTGCTGTAGCCCGGCTTGGTGATCACCCGAGCGCACAGGGGCAGCAGATCCAGCGGACGCAGATCCGAAGGGATCCCGGTGGCATTGCCGGCCGCCGCCAGGGCAGTGTCGCTCACCAGAAAGTGGTGGTCAGGCCAGCGGTCCAGCAGCTGCGGCTCCAGGCTCAGGCCAAGACCACCGAACGCCACCAGCACCGTGCGCTCGCGGGGCAGGGCCAGCGCAAGCCGCTGGCGCAGCTCGGCGACGCCATGGCGGGGCTGGCCCGCCGTGAGCCCCACCGGCAGAACGGGCAGCTGCCAGGGCATCGGCAACGCCAACGGACACTGGATCAGCCCCTGGCCGCGGCGGTAGGCCGCCAGGGCCTGGTCGGCCCGAGCCTCGAACGCTCCGCCCATGGGCCGGTAGATGGCATCCCAGCCGAAGTTGCCCATCCACAGCAGCGGTGCCCCCAGGCTGCCGGCCAGATCGGCCGCCGACGGCGGCACATCCCCCAGCAACAGCACCGGTTCCCCCTGGCTGCGGATCCAGGCGGCCTCACGCTCCAGCTGGGCGGGCAGAACCTGATCCAGGGCCTCGAGGGCCGCCAGGGTGGCGGGGCCGTCGGCCCCGAGGGCATCGGCCTGGATCACACCCACATCCCAGCGACAGGGGCGGTGCTCGAACGGCACCGGCCCCAGGGCCAGCCGCAGGAAGGCCGTTGGCAATGCCGTGGAGAGCACCAGACGCCAGCCGGGCTCCAGGGCATGCAGGGCGCTGAGTACCGCCGCCACCCGGGAGCCGTGGCCATAGCCATGGCTGCTGACGCAGGCCACGATCAGCACGGCAGGCTCTCCGCCTGGGGGGCACTGGCCCGATGCAGGGTCTGCCGGTAGAGCAGCTCACCGCTGGGGCTGTACCAGCGGTGGCTGGCCTCGATCAGGAGGCCATCGCGCAATTCCACCCAACTGAAGTGGCGAAGGGGGCGCCCTTCGGGGTCGTGGTCGTGGCGGGGCACACAGGCACTGTTGAGGTAGGCGGTGCCGGCGCGATCGAGCTGGAAGCTGCGCCGCTCACCCTGGCCGCGCCTCAGGCGGTGATGCATGTGACCGAACACCACCAGGGGCAGCGGCCGCTGGCGGCGGATGCGGTCGATCGCCTGGGCCAGGTCCTGGTCCCCCCAGTCGCAGGCGGGGTGCTTCCAATCCCGGCCGCACGGATCAGCCACCTCACTGCCCAGGCCACTGGGGCCGCAGTGGGCCAGCACAATCATCGGCAGGGCGGGATCGGCAGCCAGGGCGGCGGCGCTGATGCGCTCCACCGACTGCTCGAGCGTGACCGGACCGAACACCGCCCGGGCGCCGTTGTTGAGATGGAAACCACCGCCGGCGCTGGCCGGTCGCCCCCCCACCACCGCCAGACCGGGCGGCCGCAGCTCCCGCAGTCCCCAGCCGCAATGGTGATCGCCGAGGGTCTCCAGCTGGCGGCGCAGGGTGCGGCCGCTGGGGTCGCGTCCGCAGTCGTGGTTGCCGAGCACACAGGCCAGGGGCAGGGGCAGGGCCGCCAGGCGGGCCGGGATGCGCTGCTGGCCCTCGCTCAGATCGCCCACCACCAGCAGCGCATCGGGGGAGATCCGCTCCAGCACCTGCTCATCGCCGGCGTCCCACTGACCGTGCAGATCACCGGCGATGGCGATGCGAAGCTCGGCCAAGCCGGTGCCTAGGCTCTGCCCATCCTGCACCAGCTAGGGCAGATCCTTGGTTTTCGCGGCAGCCCAGAACACCAGCTCCGGTGCGCCAGCCGGCGGCGCAGGTGTCTGTCCCCCCCACGCCGAACTGCCAGCGGCCATCCGCGCCCTGGCCAGCGAGCGCAAGGCCGTGATCCTGGCGCACTACTACCAGGAACCGGAGATCCAGGACCTCGCCGATTTCATCGGCGATTCGCTCGAACTCTCCCGCAAGGCCGCCGCCACGGACGCCGAGGTGATCGTGTTCTGCGGCGTGCACTTCATGGCCGAAGTGGCCAAGATCCTCAGCCCGGACAAAACGGTGCTGCTGCCCGATCTGGAGGCCGGCTGCACCCTGGCGGATGCCTGCCCGGCCGATGGGTTTGCCGCCTTCCGCGCCGAGCATCCCGACCACCTGGTGGTGAGCTACATCAACTGCTCAGCGGCGGTGAAGGCCCAGAGCGATCTGATCTGCACCAGCAGCAACGCCGTGGATCTGGTGAAACAGCTGCCGGCCGATCGGCCGATCCTGTTTGCCCCGGATCAGAACCTGGGGCGCTGGGTGCAGCGGCAGAGCGGCCGCGAGCTCACCCTCTGGCCGGGGAGCTGCATCGTGCATGAAACCTTCAGCGAGCAGGCCCTGCTGCAGCTCAAGCTCGACCACCCGGACGCCGAGGTGCTCGCTCACCCCGAATGCCAGCAGCACCTGCTCGACCTGGCCGATTACATCGGCTCCACCAGCGCCCTGCTGCGCCGGGCGGAAGCGAGCGAGGCCGGCAGCTTCATCGTGCTCACCGAGCCCGGCATCCTGCATCAGATGCGCCTGAAGGTGCCGCACAAACAGTTCTTCGAGGTGCCGGGCGCAGACGGCTGCAGCTGCAATGCCTGCCCCTACATGCGCCTCAACACCCTGGAAAAGCTGTGGCAGTGCCTGCACGACCTGGCCCCAGCGATCGAGCTCGATGAAGCCACGCGCCTGCGGGCCCTGGCACCGATTCAGCGAATGCTGGCGATGAGTCGCTGAAGGAGCCAGGGCCGGGAGCTGCTCAGAGGCAGCCCTGCACGGAGATGCGGTAGCTGAAGCCCAGGGCGTTCGGGTCGTCGCTGGCACCCACCTTGAAGTTCATCTGGCTGGCCTGTTTGCCGGGGATCGCCGGGAACGGACCGAACATCCGGCCGGTGCCGATCGGGGGAGACATCTGGGTGTTGATCACCTCCAGATTGGAGCCATCGCTGAACTTCATGTAGCCCTGCACCGGGTACTGGGCGTTGGGGTCAGAGGAGTTGGCCGTGAAGAAGAACTTGTAGCTGCCGTAGGGCCGATCCACGATGAAATCGGTGTTCCAGTTGGTCTTGCCGATCAGCTTGCCCCGGCCCACCGATTTGCTGACGATCGGGGTGGAGCCATTGCCGCCGATCGGCTGCAGGAAGGTGCAGGTCTGCGCCTGGGCCTGGCCAGCGGCGAGGCCTGGGACCAGGGCCCCGAGCAGGCAGAGACCAACCAGCGAGGGGCGGGGCAGGAACGACATGGTGCGAAAGATCAGGGGCAGCGGTGGCACAGGCTGCGGATCGGTGGTCTGCCATCGCGAACCGAGGGGCAGAACCGCACCGGTTCACAACCGGACCTGATCCAACGGATGAGCGCGTGCCATCCCGCTGATACCAGCAGGATTTGAGCCGCAAGGTAGCACCGGTTTCCGGGTTGTTCAGCCGCCGCCGTAGCGCCTGCCGGTGGCGCCCCGCCAGGATTGCCAGGCACCTGCACCAGGGGGCCAACCAACCGCGATGCCCCTCCCCCCCGGCAGCCTGCTGCAGCTCACCCCCCAGGGGCTCTACTGCCCGGCGGCGGCGGCCTGGATCGACCCCTGGCGGCCGGTGCCGCGTGCCCTGATCAGCCATGCCCACGCCGACCATGCCCGTGCCGGCTGCGGCGAATACTGGGCGATCGGCGCCAGCGAGGCGATCCTGCGCCAACGGCTCGGATCGGCGATCAACCTGATCCCGGTCGACTACGGCCAGCTGCATCGCATCGGCGAAGCGCGGGTGTCGTTTCACAGCGCCGGCCACGTGCTGGGCAGCGCCCAGATCCGGTTGGAGGCGGGCGGCGAGAGCTGGCTGGTGAGCGGCGACTACAAGCGCTGCGCCGACCCCAGCTGCACCCCCTTCGAGCCGGTGAGGGCCGACGTGTTCATCACCGAGGCCACCTTCGGCCTGCCGATCTACCGCTGGCAGAGCGGTGCAGCCGTGGCGCGCGAGATCCTGCAGTGGTGGCAGGCGGCGCCGGAGCGGCCCTCGATCCTGCTGGCCTATGCCTTCGGCAAGGCGCAGCGCCTGCTGGCCGAGCTGGCCGCCATCGGCGTGGGCGAGCCCGGCCAGCCAGGCGCCGTAGGCAACGAGATCCTGTTGCACGGCGCCGTGGAGGCGCTGATGCCGGCCTATCGCGAGGCGGGCGTCGCCCTGCCACCCACGCTGCCGGCCAGTGCCATCGGCCGGGGGGAATCCCTGGCGGGGCGCCTGGTGATCGCGCCGCCCTCAGCGCACCGGTCGGCGTGGATGAAGCGCTTCAAGCTGCCGCAGACGGCCTTCGTGAGCGGCTGGATGGCCGTGCGCGGCGCCCGCCGCCGCCGCGGCACCGAGCGCGGCTTCGTGCTCTCCGACCACGCCGACTGGCCTGGCCTGCTCAGCAGCGTGCGCGACAGCGGCGCCCGCCAGATCTACGTGACCCACGGCAACAGCGATGGCCTGGCCCGCTATCTGCGTGAAGTGGAGGGGCTCAGCGCCGAGCCGCTGGAGGGGGAGTTTGCCGCTGAACGCAGCGACGACGGCGAAGGCAACCGGGACCACTGAACCGAGCCTGGATCGCGCCCATCGGCGGGGCCATCCAGCCCGTCCATAAGCTCGGCCGATGCGCCGCTTCGCCGCCCTCTACCGCGAGCTCGATGCCAGCCGCGGCACGACGGCGCGGGTGCAGGCGCTGGCCAGCTACTTCGAGCAGGCCGATCCGGCCGATGCCGCCTGGGCGCTGCACGTGCTGCTGGGCAAGCAGGGCCGGCGGCTGATCACCGGCCGCCGCCTGCGCCAGATCTGCCTGGAGGGCTCCAGGCTGCCGGAGTGGTTGTTCGACGACTGCTACAGCCAGGTGGGGGATTCATCCGAGACGATCGCCCTGCTCTGGCGACAGCTCTCGCGGGAGCCCTGCAGCGCGGCCGCGGCCGCGGATCACGCCCTCCAGCATTGGATGACCACCCTGCTGCCCGCCGCAGCGGCCCTGGAGGGTGAGGCCCAGGCCGAGGCCGTGCGCCAGCTCTGGCACGGCCTGGAGGCCAGCGAACTGCTGGTGGCGAACAAGCTGCTCACCGGCGCCCTGCGCGTGGGCGTGGGCCAGGGGCTGGTGCTGCGCGCCGTGTCGCGGCTCAGCACCCTCGAGGAGCCGTTGCTGCAGCATCGCCTCATGGGCGGCTTCAGCCCGAGCGCCGAAGCCTGGCGGGCCCTGCTGGCGCCGGCGGAGCAGGCCGAAGCGCTGCCCAGCCGGCCCTACCCCTTTTTTCTGGCCTCCCCGCTGGAGGCTCCCGGCGCTGACGCAGAGGCATCACCCCTCCCCGGCCACCCGGCCGACTGGCTGGTGGAGTGGAAGTACGACGGCATCCGCGGCCAGCTGATCCGCCGCGCCGGCCAGGGTTTCCTCTGGAGCCGCGGCGAGGAGCTGATCAACGCCGCCTTCCCCGAGCTGATCGCCGCCAGCGCGGCCCTGCCCGAGGGCACCGTGCTCGATGGGGAGATCCTGGTGTGGCCGCCAGGGCAGAGCCAACCCGCCCCCTTCGCCGCGCTGCAGCGGCGCCTAGGCCGCAAGGCCCCCGGCCGCCAGCTCCTGGCCGAGTGCCCGGCCGCCTTCGTGGCCTACGACCTGCTCGAGCGGGATGGAGAGGACTGGCGCCCGCGGCCCCTGAGCCAGCGCCGCTCCAGCCTGGAAGCGCTGCTGCAGGCGCTGCCGGCGGCGGCGCAGGCCCCCGGCGCCAACCGCCTGTGCCTCTCCCCCCGCCTGCCCCTGGCGGCCTGGAGCGAGCTCGAGCCACTGCGCCAGCAGGCGGCATCCGCGGCCGCCGAAGGCCTGATGCTCAAGGCGCTTGCCTCGCCCTACCTGGCGGGGCGGCGGCGCGGTTCCTGGTGGAAGCACAAGCGGGAGCCCTACCGCCTCGATGCGGTGCTGCTCTACGCCCAGGCCGGCAGCGGCCGCCGCGCCAACCTCTTCACCGACTACACCTTCGGCCTCTGGGAGCAGCCCCCAGCGCAGGCCGGCGAGGCCAGCGGCAGCGAGCCGCCGCGGCTGGTGAGCTTCGCCAAGGCCTACTCCGGCCTCGACGACGGCGAGATCACGGCGCTGGATCGCTGGATCCGCAGCCACACGATCGAGCGCTTCGGGCCGGTGCGGGCCGTGGAGCCTGAACAGGTGTTCGAGCTGGCCTTCGAAGGGCTGCAGGCCTCAAAGCGCCACAGGAGCGGCATCGCCGTGCGCTTTCCGCGCATCAGCCGCTGGCGCCGCGACAAACCCGCCCGGGAAGCGGACAGCCTGGCCAGCGCCCTGGCGCTGCTGGAGCCGCCGCCGTGAGCGCCCTGGCGCCGATCGAGGCCTGGTTCGCCGCCCGGGGCTGGCAACCGATGGCCTTTCAACGGGAGTGCTGGCAGGCGTACCTGGCCGGTGAGAGCGGCCTGCTGCAGGTGCCCACGGGCTCAGGCAAGACCTACGCCGCCGTGATGGGGCCGATCGCCGAACAGCTCGCCGAAGCCGGCTGGGGCCCCGGTCAATCGGGCTCGGCACCGCCGGGCCTGCGCCTGCTGGTGATCACCCCGCTGCGGGCCCTCAGCCGCGACCTGGCCCTGGCGATCGAAGAGCCGATCCAGACCATGGGCTGGCCGCTGCGGGTGGCGATCCGCAACGGCGACACCAGCAGCCATGAGCGCAGCAAGCAGTTGCGCACCCCGCCGCAGATCCTGATCAGCACACCGGAATCGCTGTCGCTGCTGCTGGCCAACCCCAGGGCCACGGCCCTGTTCGCCCAGCTGCAGGCGGTGGTGCTGGATGAGTGGCACGAGCTGATGGGCAGCAAGCGGGGGGTGCAGACCGAGCTCTGCCTGAGCTGGCTGCGCCGCCATCGGCCCGGCCTGCGCACCTGGGCGATCAGCGCCACCATCGGCAACCTCGAGGAGGCCGCCCAGGCGGCCCTGGGCGGCGGACCCCCCCGGATCGTCACCGCCGATCTGCAGCGCAGCACCGCCATCCGCTCGCTGCTGCCCGACACGATCGACGGCTTCCCCTGGGGCGGGCACCTCGGCCTGCGCATGTACGAGGAGCTGGTGGCGGGGCTGGATCCGGCCGTGAGCACGCTGCTGTTCACCAACACCCGCAACCAGGCCGAGCGCTGGCACCAGTGCCTGCGCTTCGCCTGCCCGGAGATGGAGGACGCCCTCGCCCTGCACCACAGCGCCATCGACCGCGCCGAGCGGGAGGCGATCGAGGCGCGGGTGAAGGCCGGCGACCTGCGCTGGGTGGTGTGCACCAGCTCCCTGGATCTGGGGGTGGATTTCCAGCCGGTGGAGCGGGTGGTGCAGATCGGCTCCGCCAAGAACCTGGCGCGGCTGCTGCAGCGGGCCGGCCGCAGCGCCCACTGCCCCGGCGGCACCTCCCAGGTGCTGTTCATGCCCACCAACGCCCTCGAACTGCTGGAGGTGAGCGCCATGCGGCGGGGCCTGGCCGATGGTCTGGTGGAACATCGCCGCCCGCCGCAGCTGCCATTGGATGTGCTGCTCCAGCACCTTGTGAGCCTGGCCTGCGGCCCGGGGTTCGATCCTGAGCAGGAACGGGACACGGTGCGCAGCTGCTGGAGTTTCCAGCAGCTCAGCGACGAGCAGTGGCAGTGGTGCCTGGCCTTCCTCGAGCACGGCGGCCAGTGCCTGGGGGCCTATCCTCGCTACCGCAAGCTGGTGCGCTGCGGCAGTGATGGCGAGCCCCTCCCGGCTGGCGCCAGCCCCTGGCGCTACCGGGTGCTCGACAGGGCGATCGCCCGCCTGCATCGCTTCAACATCGGCACGATCACCGCCGATCGCGCCGTGAGCGTGCGCTATGTGCGCGGCGCCGTGCTCGGCCACGTGGAGGAGGCCTTCATCGCCCGGCTCAAACCGGGGGATGTGTTCTTCTTCGCCGGCCGGCAGCTCGAATTCGTGCGCCTGCGGGAGATGACGGCCCAGGTGAAGGCCAGCACGCGCAAGAGTTCCACGGTGCCCGCCTGGGCCGGCGGACAGATGGCCCTCTCCGATCTGCTCAGCCAGCACCTGCGCCGCGAGGTGGATCGCTGCGCCCGGGCCCTGGCCGGGGAGAGCACGCTCGATACACCGGAACTGCGGGCCCTGGAACCGCTGCTGCGGCGCCAGGCCGATCTGTCGCTGCTGCCCCGCTGCGACCAGCTGCTGCTGGAGGTGTGCCGCAGCCGGGAGGGCAGCCACCTGTTCGCCTACCCGTTCGAAGGGCGGTTCGTGCACGAAGGCCTGGGCTTTCTCTGGGCCTGGCGCCTGGCGCGCCATCGCCCCAGCACGATCACCGTGTCGGTGAACGACTACGGCTTCGAGCTGCTGGCCCCGAAGGGCTATCCGTTCGAGGAGCTGCTGGAGCTGCACGGCGATGCCCTGCTGGATGGGCAGAACCTCGATGCCGATCTGGAGCAGGCCCTGAACCTCTCGGAACTCTGCCGGCGCCGGTTCCGGGCCATCGCCCAGGTGAGCGGCCTGATCAGCCAGACCATGCCCGGCCAGAGCAAGAGCGGCGGCCAGCTGCAGATCAGTGCGGCCCTGCTGTTTGAGGTGTTCCAGAAGCACGAGCCCGACCACCTGCTGCTGGAGCAGGCCCGCCGGGAGGTGCTCGTTGAGCAGCTGGAGCGCCATCGCCTGCAGGCCGCCCTGGAGCGCCTGGCGGCCAGCCGCTGGCGGCTGGAGCGGATCCCCCGCCCGGGTCCGCTGGCGTTTCCGCTCCTGGTGGAGCGCCTGGCCTCACGCCTGAGCAATGAATCGTTGCTGGAGCGGGTGCAGCGGCTGATCGCCGAAGCCACGCGAGCCGAAGCGCCCTGAAGCGCTCCTGCGCGCCAAATCTCGCCACGGGCAGCGCCCATCGACCCACCCTAATCACAGCGAACGCACAACAAATCAAAAACACACTCTGCCGTTTCAGCGATACACGATCCCAACAGAGATGTGCGCTGCCAACTTCAACCGGACCAGTGCAAATGCCGCCGTTAGAATCAGCGCATGACAACCGTTCTACTGGCTCTGGGCCTGATCGCCGGCATCGGCAGCATTCTGCGTGCGCTGATCCCGGATCTGGACGTGGACCAGGCGCGACGCACCATCGGCACCCTGGTGCTGAACGTGTTCCTGCCGGCGCTGGTGTTCCGGGTGATCTACACCGCCCAGCTCGGCGCCGAGGCCGTGCAGATCCCGATCGTGCTGCTGCTCAGCGTGCTGGTGTGCCTGGTCGTTGCGATCGCAGCACTGCGGCTGTGCCGCTTGTCGCCCCAGGAGCAGGGGGCCCTGGTGCTGGCCAGCGCCTTCGGCAATGTCACCTACCTGGGCCTGCCCGTTCTGCAGGGGTTGTATCCGCTGCTGCCCCTGCAGGTGGCCAAGGTGGCCATCCTCGCGGAAATCACCACCACCCCGCTCAATCTCAGCCTGGGAACGGCGCTGGGCCGTGGGTTCAACCAGCCCGCCGCCCCGCCCACAGCCGCTCCAGCGGGGCCTGGGATCGGGGCCACAGCCCTGCAGGTCACCGGCCAGGTCGGCACGGAAATGCTGCGCCTGCCGGCCCTGTGGGCTGTGCTGATCGCGGTGCTGTGGCGCCTGAGCGGCCTGCCGGTGCCGGCCTTCCTGCTGCAGGCCACCCAGGTGCTGGGCAACACGGTGACCGGGCTGATGATGCTCTCCCTGGGAATGGGCCTGCGCTACCGGCCGATCCGCCGGCCCCTGCCCTTGTTGCTGGCCTCCGCCATCAAGCTGCTGCTCTCACCGCTGCTGGTGTTCGCCCTGGCCCGTTGGATCGGGGTGCAGGCGCCTTACCTGGAACCCCTGGTGCTGGAGGGGGCCATGCCGTCCCAACTGCTCACCTTCGTGATCGCCGATCGCGCCGGCCTGGACGCCGAGCGCCTGGCGCTGTGCATCCTGATCAACACCGCCGCGTGCTTCTTCACGATTCCGCTGATTCACGCCCTGCTGTTCTGAGGCGCAGCCTTCGGGTTGGTGGCTATAACCGAAACACAGAGGTGGCCGCCGATGTGACCCAGGATCCAGCCCTTCTGCTATCGGCAAACGCCCCCACCTGGAAGCGGCAATGGCGCCGCTGGCGCACCACACTGTTCACGCCGGCACGCCTCCCCTGGTTTGTGCTGATGGGTGGCGTGCTCACCACCGCCCTGTTCTGCAACACCACCCGCGGCTTTCAGCAGCTGGAACATGAGCGAACCGAGCGCGTGCTGGCGGTTGACATCGCCGACGCGATCAAGACCAAACTCACCACCAACGCCGCCCTGCTCGATGCGGTCACCGGTCTGTTCAATGCCTCGCAAGAGGTGACCCGCGCGGAGTTCGAAGCCTTTTTCGGCAGCCTGTCTCTCGACACCAACCACCTGAGCGGCATCCAGGGCCTGGGCTTCGCTGCGGTGGTGCCCGGCAACAACATCGCGGCCTTCGAAGAGCGGATACGCCGGGAGAACCGCCCGGAATTCACCATCAGGCCACCCGGCCGGCGGCAGCTGACCACGGCGATCATTTATTTGATGCCCACGGACTGGCGCAACCAGCGGGCCATCGGCTTCGACATGTATTCCGAGGCCACCCGGCGTGAGGCGATGCAGATCGCCGCCGACACCGGTGAAACCACCCTCAGCGGACCAGTGCGTCTGATGCAGGAGACGAACCGACAACCCCAGGCCGGTGCGCTGCTGTACCACCCGGTCTATGCGGACGGCTCAAGCGGCTTCCAGTCAACCAAGGACCGGCAGCGCCGCCTGCGGGGCTGGGCCTACTCGCCTCTGCGCATGGGGGATCTGATCACCAGCGCCCTGGCCACGGTGGCCAATCCCGACAAGGCCGGCTCGGTGGTGCTGGTCTACGACGGCAAGACAGCCGAAGCGAGCAGGCTGCTGTTCGACAACGCCAACCAGGTCGGCAAACCTGAGCTCACGCACCCCACATGGGTGCAGCTGGATGTGGCCAAACGCACCTGGCTGCTCGGCATCCAGCTGGATCACCGCAAGAGCCATCCCTTCGGCTGGAGCCAGGAGCTGGCGCTCACGGCCCTGCTCGGGTGCATCCTGAGCGCGCTGGCGGCGATGATCACCCTGCGACTGGTGGACAGCCACATCGCCCTCGGGCGGGCCCTGGCCAGTGAGCAGACCGCCGCCAGTGAGCGGGCCCTGGCCGCCACGGTGTTCGACACCAGCCCGCTGGGGATCATCGTGACCGACCCCGACGGCATCGTGCTGCGCGTCAATCCGGCCTTCACCCAGCTCAGCGGCTATTCCATGCTGGAGGCCCGCGGTCACAAGGCCAATCTGCTCAAGTCGGGCCGGCACGACGAAACCTTTTATCGGGTGATGTGGGAGGCGATGATCCAGAAGGGCCACTGGGGTGGTGAGATCTGGAACCGCCATCGCAACGGCCAGATCCGCCGCCACGAGCTCAACATCACCGCCGTGCTCAACCACGAGGCGCAGATCGTCAACTTCGTGGGTTTGCTCTGGGATGTGACCGATCGGCACAACCAACACGAGCGGATGCGCCAGATGGCCACGCACGATCAGCTGACCGGCCTGGCCAACCGGACGATGCTGATGGAGGAGCTCAACCGCAGCCTGGCCCTGGCACGGAGGCAGGGCAGCCATGTGGGGCTGCTGTTCATCGACCTCAACAGCTTCAAACCGGTCAACGACCGCTATGGCCACAGCACCGGCGATGCCCTGCTGCAGGAGGTGGCGGCGCGCATGCTCTCCAACGTGCGCGAGAGCGACACCCTCTGCCGCCAGGGCGGTGATGAGTTCGTGCTGCTGATCCCCGACGCTCCGGACATGGATGAGATGGTGGCCCTGGCCGAGAAGCTGCAGGCGAGCCTGCTCTACCCCTTCCGGGATCTACCCGGTGAAATCACGATCTCGGCCAGCATCGGCGTGGCGCGCTGGCCCGACCATGCCGCCAATGCCGACGGCCTGCTGATCGCGGCCGACAACGCGATGTACCAGGCCAAGCAGCGGCGCGATGGCCGCGTCGCCGTGGCAGGCGCCAGCCAGTAGAACGGATGCACCATGGCGCGTCCGTGATGGCCCTCCCCCGCTTCCTGGCCGTGCGCGTTGGCGATCTGGTGGCTGTGGACGGCAAGGTGGACGGCCAGGTGGGCAGCCAGGAGGGCGGCGACTGGTGGCTCGGGCAGGTGATCCATGCCGAGGGGGGCGCCCGCTGCAACGCCAACTCGCTGTTTCAGATCGCCTGCGTTGACAGCGGTGTGATCCGCACCGTGAACGCCGACGCGGTGATCGAGATCCTCAGCAGCCCCCAGCCAGCCGACGCAGCCGCCTCAGCTGCGTTCGAGCCGGCGCACGATCACGGCCATCAGGGCCAGGGAACCGGCCAGGGCTATCAGCAGGGCGATCGTCATGGCCGATGAGGCAAGGGGTGCCGATTCTGCCGCCCTGCTGTTCGTGTACGGCACCCTCAGGCGTGGCCAGCCGAATCACCCGCAGCTGCGGGGCTGCGCCAGCCAGGGCGAGGCCGAGCTGAGCGGGCTGGCGCTCTACGACCTAGGTCCCTTCCCGATGGCCGTGCCCGCCGACGATCCGGCGGCCCGTCTGCAGGGGGAGCTCTACCGGGTGAACGGCGAGCAGCTGGCCCGGCTGGATCGCTTCGAAGGGGCGCCGCGGCTGTACGAACGGCAGCGCTGGCAGCTGGCCGACGGCCGGCCGGTGTGGGTGTATGTGGGCCGGCCGCAGCAGGTGCGCCATGTGCGGTGCATCAGCTCCGGCCGCTGGCGGGGCCGCGGCCTGGCGGTCGTGCTGGCCCTCAGCACGGGGCTCAGCACAGCGCTGGGCCTGGCGCTCCCGCCGGGGGCCGGCCATGCCGCCGATCTACGTGCCCAATGCCTGGCCTGGTCCGCCGCCACGGGCCGCGGGCGGGTGCAGCTCGCCAACCGGATCGGCCAGGAGCAACTGCTCACCAAGACCCACCGGCTGGCGGAAGCCTCAGGAGAGGATGCGGTGAGCCTCTACAGCTGGAGCGACATCCAGCGCCTCTGCCGCCGGCAGTAGCCGGTGCTGGAGCGCACAGCCCAGCGGCACACACTCAGGGCAGGGCCACCAGCCAGCGACCGCCGCCGGCCAGGAACACCCCCAGCAGCGAGGCGCCGAGCCAGGCCATCCGGTTGTTGGCGAGCAGCCGGCGCAGCACCACCAGCGAGGTGGCCCAACCGGTGACCACGGCGGCGCTCTGGCAGAAGGCGATCACATGGGGATCGGCCCGCCAGCTGGGCAGAGCCGCCAGCCAGGGCTCGGGCGGGGCCAGGGGAGCCAGGCTCACGGGCAGCAACAAGCCGGCCTCGGCCATGCCGAGCGGCAGATGGCGCGCCAGCAGCAGCCCCCACACCAGCGGCAGCAGGCCGTAAAGGGTGCGCCGCAGCCGCGGCGCAGAAAAGAACGGTCGGGCCAGCAGGAACAGCAGCGACGGCAGGGCCAGCGCCAGGGTTGCGAAGGCCAGGCGCGGCAGCAGCGGGCCCTCCACCAGGCTGTCCGGAGCCAGGGGCAGGGCCCCGAGCAGGCGCTGCCAGTGGTGCAGACAGAGGTCGCCGGCGAGCACCAGGATCAGGCCGGGCTCACCCAGGGGCACCTCCATCTCCCGCTGCAGGTCGGCCGCCGGCGGCCGCAGGGCCAGCTGCACCGAGCGGTGCGGACAGGCCTGCGCACAGGTGAGGCAGAGCACGCAGTTGCGGTTGTCGCTGAGGTGAGCGGGGTGGGTCCCGAGCGGACAGCCGGCGGTGGCCAACCCCTCGCCATCGGCGGGCCCACCCTTGAAGCAGGCATAGGTGCTACAGCTACCGCTGCAGGTGCCCACCTGGGCGCGCAGCTCCGTGATCGCCAACTTGGCGAACAGGCCGTTCATGCCCCCCACCGGGCAGAGATGGCGGCACCAGAACCGCTTCTCAAAGCGCAGGGAGCCGATCACGGCCCCGGCCGTGATCAACAGCAGCAGGCAGCTGCTCAGCCAGGCGGTGTTCTGGAGGTTCCACACCTCCTCCCACAGCAGGATCGCGGCGAAGCCGGCCGCCAGCAGCGGCGAGGCCCAATCGTCGGAGTTGCCCCGGGGCCAGCGGGCCGGCCGCCAACCCAGCCAGCGCGCTGTGCGCTGCACGATCTCGCCCCACACCATGAACGGACAGAACGAGCACCAGAGCCGTCCCACCAGCGGGAAAGCCAGCAGGATCAGCGGCCACCACCAGGCCCAGAACAGGTTGAGGGCTCCGTTGTGGGCGCGGTCCTGCGGACCGAGCCAGAGCCACAGGTTCACCAGCACGAACACCCAGCTCACCAGGCCGAACAGCAACCCGTTCCAGAGCCAAGGGGCGCGCATCCACTCCCGCAGCGGAGGCTTCCAGCGCCAGATGTCGAAGCGGTAGCGCTGCTGGCGCGGGGAGGTCCAGAACACATCCTCCGGGATCAGGGCCGGCAGGGTGGGTTCCCCCTCGCCGCCATTGGCCTGCTCCTGGCGGCGCACCTGCTGCAGGGCGCGGTAGATCAGGGTCTCGAGCTCGCGCAGGTTGTTGGGGAAGTCGTAGCTCTGCAGCCGCTTCACCACCGCCTCCGACACCTCAGGCGGGTGGGACCAGCCGAGCTTGCGACTGCGCTGGCGAACGCCGTAGCGCAACCACTCGCCCAGGTCCTGCCGCCGCACCCGCAGGGCCGGCACACGGATCAGGGTGCAGGCCCGATCGAACGCCGGCATCGCCTGCTCCGCCGTGAAGAACACCCGGCCGTGGAACTGGCGCCAGTCGCCGCCATCGCCCTGCGGTCGCCACTGGCCGGTCTGGGCCAGGTGCAGCAGCCGCGGGCGCAGCTCGGCCGGGGCCTGATCGAGCTTGTCGATCAGCAACGCCCCGGCACCGATCAGCTCCAGCAGGGAACGCTCACCAGGCCCGGCATCGGCCTCCACCGGTCCGCCGAACAGGTCGGCGCCGTCCGGCCGCAGCAATCCGCCATCCAGGCGTGCCATCAGCTGATGGCGGTCCGCCGAGCCGAAGTGGATCAGGGCGGCGAGGTTGTCCTTCTCCAGGCCCGGCTCGCCGCTGATCAGCACCGGATGGCGCTCCAGATCGGCCGCCGCCCGGCGCACCGCCTCGCGCAGCCCGTTGGCGTAGCGGCTGCTGCCCACCACACCACGCCGGGCCCGCCCCACCAGCGCCGGGGCCAGCCGCAACAGCTCCGCAGCACTGGGCACCGCAGCGGTCACGCCAGGGGCCGGCGACGGGGAGGACGGCGGCTGGGGGGGCTTGGCGGAGGAATCCATCGTTCCCATCGTGCAGCCGGCCGAAGCAGCTGACCGCTGCCCGCCCGCCCAGGCCGTGACGCGCCGATACGCTCGGCTCGCAGCGTTCAGCAGCTCTCCAGGATGGCGATCACCCTCTACGGCGGTGCCCGCAGCCGCGCCTCGATGCCCAGGTGGTACATGGAGGAGAAGGGCATTGCCTACCAATGGCAGCAGCTCGACATGGAGGCCGGCGAGCATCGGCTGGAGCCGTTCCTGGCGATCAACCCGTTCGGCAAGGTGCCGGCCCTGGTGGAGGAGGATCCGGCCCTGCCTGGTGGGCGGCTGCAGCTGTTCGAGAGCGGCGCGATCCTGCTGTACCTGGCGGAGCGCCATGGCGGTGAATGCCGCGATGCGGCCGAACGGGGTCTGGCCCAGCAATGGGTGCTGTTCGCCAACGCCACCCTGGCCACCGCCCTGTTCGTGCCCAGCAACCGTGAACGGGAGTTCCCCCGTCTGATGACGGTGCTCGATGGGCTCCTGGCCGGCGGACGGCCGCTGATCGGGTCGCAGTGGGGCGTCGCCGACTGCGCCGTGCACGCCTACCTGGCCTACCTGCCGATCTTCTTCCCCCAGATCGACCTGGCCCCCTATCCGAACGTGCAGGCCACGATCAGCGCCACCCAGCAACGCCCCGCCTACCAGCGGGTGATGGGCCAGCGGTGAGTTGGCCGGGGAGCGTTCGGATCCGCTGGGGTGAGCTGCAGCTGGAGCTGCTGCCGGAACGTGCCCTGTGGGTGCCCAGCCTGGGCATGCTGCTGCTGGCGGATCTGCACCTGGGCAAGGCCGAAGCGTTCCAGGCCAGCGGCGTGGCCCTGCCCAGCGACGGTGATCTCACCAACCTCAACCGCCTGCTGGAGCTCGCCCATGCCCTGCAGCCGCAGCGGGTGGTGGTGCTGGGCGACCTGATCCACAGCCGCCTCGGCCTCACCGCCGACCTGCGCCAGAAACTGGCCGCACTGCCGGCCCTGCTCGACTGCAGCCTGCAGCTGGTAGGGGGCAACCACGATGCGGGCAGCTGGCTGGATGGCCTGCCGGCCGAGCCAGCGCAGGCGCAGGGGCCCCTGTGGCTGAGCCATGAACCGATGCGGCCACCGTCCGCTGAGCAGCTGAACATCTGCGGCCATCTGCATCCGGTGGCCCTGCTAGGGCGCGGCGCCGACCGGCTGCGCCTGCCCTGCTTCGCCCTCAACCGCCGGCTGCCCCAGCTGCAGCTGCCGGCCTTCGGCCAGCTCACCGGGGGGCACCCCTGTGATCCGGCGTTGGAGCGCTGGGTGATCGCCGACGGCCGGGTGCTGGCCCTGCCGTGAGCTGAAAGGGGCCCGTAGATTGAACGGGCTGCCTCCGCACCCCTGATCCGCGCCAAGTCGCCACAGAACGCTGCAGCGGGTGAAGGGGCCGGCGCAACGCCTGCGGGGCCTGCGACGGAGCAGGACCACCGCCCCTGGTGGCAGCGCAAGCGCTGGCTGAGCATCGGCGTCCCCGTGGGCGCCGTGGCCTTCCTGGTGGCGATCGCCCCGCCCCTGCCGGACACGCGCCGGAGCGCGACCACCGCAGCGGTCAGCGCCGGCACGAGCCTGTTCCGCTACCGGCCGGACGATCAGGTGTTTGCCCTGGACTTCGATCCACGCAAAGTGCGGCTGGATCTGTTCGAGGGCTGGGACCGCGAGCAGGAGGCCTTCAAAGACAGCGCCGCCCTGGCCTACGTGTCCGGGCCGATGTACGAGCGGCACGTCAACAACAGCGGCCAGGAGATCACGGTGCCGCTGGGCGACATCAAGCTCGGCGAGCGGGTGTGGCGGGGCCGCAACCGCACCGCCGCCCGCCAGCGGGCGTTCATCGGCATCCGCCACGACGGCCGGGTGGACTTTGGCTACGGCGAACTCACCCCTGAGCGGGCGGCCCTCTACGACAGCTTCATCGGCGGGCTGCACAGCGTCTACAACGACCTCGAGGCGCCGCCGCCGCAGTACCGCGGCGCCTACAGCATCTCGATGGGCCAGCAGATCCGCTATTACCTGCCGCGGATCCGCATGCTGATCGGCCTGCGCAGCGACGGCCGACTCGAGGTGCTGATGAGCCGCGATGGCCTCACCCTGGAGCAGACCAAGGCCCTGGCCCGCGAACGGGGCCTGCGGGCGGCCTATATGCCCGACCACGCCAGCAAGAGCCGCTTCATCGTGCCGGGCCTGAAGGGGTTCAGCCAGGAGGACGCCAACTGGATCAGCGGCGGGGCGACCAGCTTCGTGCACGTGCCCTACATGCTGCGCCTCAGCCAGCGGGCCGTGCCCCTGCAGGGCAACCTGCTGGCCAGCCTCACCCCACGCCTGGGAGCCGGCGGTTGCGGCAATCCGCTGCAGTGCGGCCAGACCCTCGGCACCCAGATCGTGGATCGCGCCCTGGCGGGGTTCAACCGCCTGATGGAGCAGGGGGTGGAACCGGTGGCACGGCTGATCTGGGCACCCAAGGGCGGCAGCGATCCCAGCCGCACCGCCCTGCGCTCCCCCCTGCGGGAACCGCCGATCACCGCCGACCCAATGGCCCTGCGCGAGCTGCAGCAGAGCGGCGACGACAGCGTGCGCAGCGAGGAAGCCACCCCCTTGGCCCCGGATCTGCCACCCCCGCTGCTGCTGCAGGAGGGTCAGCTGCTGCCCGACGACCCGGAGGCCACCGCCGCCGACCTTCAATCCCAACCCCCGGTCCCCGGCCCGGACGGCCAGGTCAACGACATCAACCCGGTGGAGGTGGACAGTGCCAGCGGCGCCCTGCCCGGGGCCCCGCCAGCACCACCGTTGCCACCGCCGGCCGCACCGCCGCCGCTGCTGCAGCCCTGAACTCAGCCCGCAGCCGCCAGGGCGCGCACCACATCACCGCGGGTGAGAACACCCACCGGACGCCGCTCGCCATCGAGCACGAACAGGCGCTGGGTGTTGCCCTCGTGCAGTTGCCGGGCCGCCGCCGGCAGGGGCAGGTCGCCGGTGCAGGTGTGCAGCTTGGCGTTCATCACCTCCCCCACGGTGCTGCCCAGCACCTGATGCACCTCCTTGTCCCAGTTGAGGGGATTGCGCAGGTAGATCACCGCATCGAGCAGCATCACGTAGGGCCCGGGCTGAAAACCGCTCTCGCGCACCATCAGGTCCTGCTCGGTGAGTTCACCCACCAGGGCACCGCTGCCATCCACCACGGCCAGGCCGCTGATCCTGCGGTCGCTCAGCAGCTGGACCGCCTCCTGCAGGGGCGACTCCGGACTGACGGAGCACACCGGCGCGCTCATCACCTCGGACACGCGGCGTTCGACGACCATCGGGGAGCCAACTCTGGCCACATTGTGACCCGCCGGGCAGGCGGAAGAATGGGGGCATCGGCCCGGGATCTCCGCCATGACCGCTCCCCGTTCAGGCCTGCTCAGCCCTGGCCGCTGCCGACGTCTGGCCGATGGCCTCACCGTGGGGCGTGCCGTGGTGGGCCTGCCGCTGATACTGGCCCTGGCGGCCGGCTGGGCGGCCACGGCCTGGTGGCTGCTGCTGCTGGGCGGGCTGAGCGATGCGGCGGATGGGGCCCTGGCCCGCCGCGCCGGCGGCGGCTCCGTGTGGGGCGCCCGGCTCGATCCCCTCACCGACAAGATCCTGATCCTGGCGCCGCTGCTGTGGCTGGCCGCCCAGGCGGTGTTACCGCTCTGGGCGATCTGGCTGCTGCTGGCGCGTGAGCTGCTGATCTCCGGCTGGCGTGCCGGCCAGGGCAGCGGTGGCCCGGCCTCCTGGGGCGGCAAGGCCAAGACGATCCTGCAGTTCGCCGCACTGCTGCTGCTGCTCTGGCCGAACGACTGGGGGGCGGGGCTGAGCGGCCCCGACAGTTTCGGTCTGCCCGGGATCCTGCACCTGCTGGGCTATGGCCTGTTCTGGCCCTCGCTGCTGCTGGCCCTCAGCTCCGCCTGGGGGTACCTGCGCAAGGGCTGAGGCCAGACCTCAACCGATCAGCGCGGCATCGCCGCTGAAGTCCGGCGTGGTCGGCAGGCGCAGGGCGTAGTCGTTGCGGTAGCTGTCCACGAGGGAGCGCTCCACATCGAACTGGGGGGTCCAGGCCAGCTCGGTGCGCACCCGGGTGATGTCCGTGAGGAAATGGGCCTGGCGCAGGGGAAAGGCCTTGCGGGCCTTCTTGTCGAGCCCGGCGGGATCGAAGCTGCGGATCTCCACCGCCTCGGGATCCTTGCCACAGGCGCGGGCGGCGGCGGCCACCAGCCCCCGGAAGGTGATGCCCTGGGCGCTGCTGCAGTTGTAGATGCGGTTAGCGGCGGCATCGACCCCCAGGCAGCGGGCCATCGCCTCGGCCAGGTCGTTCACGTGGCCCAGCTGGGTGATCGTGCTGCCATCACCGGGCAGGGGCACGGGGCGGCCGTGCACGAGGCGATCGAAGAACCAGCTCTCCACGGGGTTGTAATTGCCGGCACCCACGATGTAGGTGGGCCGGAAGCTGGTGAAGGGAATCGCCTCGGCCTGCAGCCAGGCCTCGGTGTCGAGCTTGCCGCTGTGGCGGCTCTGCGGATCGGTGGGCGACTCTTCAGTCAGGGGCCAGAGCTCGCTGTCGGCATAGACGCCGGCGGAGCTCACATACACGAACCGATGGCTGGGGGCACCGGTTCGCTCCACCACGGCGCGGCTGTCGTCCACCGTGCGGCCGGAGCTGTCAACGATCACATCGAAGTGCCGACCCTCCAGCGCCGCCAGGCCCTCAGCGGTGCTGCGATCGCCGCTCAGGTGCTCCACACCGGCGGGCACGGGGTTGCGGCCGCGCGTGAACAGGGTGAGCGCATGGCCCTCAGCCAGCAGCTGGGCCACCAGGGGCCGCCCGACAAACCGAGTGCCACCCATCACCAGAATCTTCACGCCAGCTGCCCAGGAACTGCGCGCCATTCAAACCGGCGAACAGCGCAGCCCGCAGACTGCGTGCAGCCCGCAGACGGCGGCAGCCCGCAGACTGACCCCAGTTCCCGCGATCCCGCCGGCCATGGCCCGCTTCCAGGAGGTCCTGCGCTCGCTCAACAACCTCAAGCTGCTGGCGGCGATCGGACGCAGCGGCGGCGATCTGAGCCACGTGGCCGACCTGGTGGACAGCTTCCTCGGCAGTCCGCAGATGGCAGCCTGCGTGCAACGCTTCCGCGCCCTGCCGGGCGGCGCCGCACTGATGGACAGCCGCTATCCGCCCCTGCAGCCAGACATCGATCAGCTGATCCAGCTGCCGGAGGGAACCCTGGGCCGCCGCTATGCCGAGCTGATCCTTGAGCTGGGGTACGACCCGGAGTTCTTCCGGCCCCGGCCCACTGACAGCGACGAGCGCTGGCTGACCCAGCGCATCGCCACCACCCACGACATCCACCACGTGATCGCCGGCTTCGGCACCGAGCCCCTCGGCGAAAGCGGAGTGCTGGCGATCACCGCCACCCAGATCGGCTTCCCCGCCTACGTGCTGCTGAACGGGGCCGCCCAGCTGGGCAGCTTCCGCTTCCAGAGCGAGCGGTTCGCGGCCATCAGCGGTGCCATCAGCCACGGCCAGTCGATCGCGCGCCAGGCCAGCTGCCTGGCCCTGGCCCGCTGGGAGGAGGGCTGGGACCGACCGATCCAGCACTGGCGGCAGGACCTGGGCCTGCGCGATCCGGCCGACCGCGAGCCCTACGGCCTCGACCAGCAGCTGGGCCCGTTGCCGCTCTGACGCCATGGCCGCCAAGCTCCCCCTGAACTGGACAGCCCAGGGCGGCGCCCTGGCCAGCACCGATGGGCTGCGGCATTTCCGCCTGCTGGGCGAGCAGGGCAAGGGGGCGCAACGGGCGGTGCGACTGCAGGCGGTGCTCAACGGCAGCGTGCGCCTGCTGGTGCCCATGGCCCAGCTGCGCGATCGGGGCCTCTGGCAGCCTGGCTGGCAGCAGTTGCCAGCGCCCGCCGCCATGCAGATCATCCCCGCCATCGACCTGCTCGACGGCCAGTGCGTGCGGCTGCACCAGGGCGATTACGACCAGGTGACCCGTTTCAGCGACGACCCGGTGGCCCAGGCGCGCGACTGGCAGCGGCAGGGGGCCCAGCGCCTGCACCTGGTGGATCTGGACGGCGCCCGCACCGGCCAGCCGGTGAATGACCAGGTGATCAAGGCGATCACCGCCGCCCTCACCATCCCCGTGCAGCTCGGCGGTGGCGTGCGCAGCGCCGAGCGCGCCGAGGAACTGCTGGCCTGCGGCCTGGATCGGGTGATCCTCGGCACCGTGGCAATCGAACACCCCGAGCTGGTGGAGGAGCTCTGCAGCCGCCACCCTGGCCGGATCGTGGTGGGCATCGACGCCAAGGACGGCCTGGTGGCCACCCGCGGCTGGATCGAGACCAGCACGGTGCGGGCCACCGACCTGGCGCAACGCTTCGAAGGCTGCGGGGTGGCGGCGATCATCAGCACCGACATCGCCACCGACGGCACCCTGGCCGGCCCGAACCTCGAGGCCCTGCGGGCCATGGCTGAGGCCAGCAGCATCCCGGTGATCGCCTCGGGCGGCATCGGCACCCTGGAGGACATCCTGGCGCTGCTGAGCCTGGAGCCCCTGGGAGTGGAGGGGGTGATCGTGGGCCGGGCGCTGTACGACGGCACCGTTGATCTGGCCGAGGCGGTGGCGGCCGTGGGGCCAGAGCGCCTCCAGGACGCACTCACTTCGCCGAAGCCCTCTATAACGGTGTAAGCGATTAAGCCAGTGCGTGGCCGTCACGGCAGCCAGCCAGACCGGGAACTCCCGTGGCGCCGAACGCTCCAGTGGCGTTGAGGCGGCCTACCTGCGCTGCCGTGACCTGGGCATGCGCCTGTCCCGCCAGCGGCGCATGGTGCTGGAGCTGCTCTGGGATGAGAAAGACCACCTCAGCGCCCGCGACATCTTCGAGAAGCTGAACGCCCGCGGGCGCAACATCGGCCACACCTCCGTGTACCAGAACCTCGAAGCCCTGCAGAGCGCCGGCGTGATCGAATGCCTGGATCGCGCCAGCGGCCGCCTCTACGGCTACCGCAGCGACCCGCACAGCCACCTCACCTGCCTCGACTCCGGCGCCATCGAGGACCTCGATGTGGAACTGCCGCCCGAGCTGCTCGAGCGCATCGAACAACAGACCGGCTTCCGCATCGAGAGCTACACCCTCAACCTCAGTGGCCGCCGCCGCTGAACCGGGCCAGCCGACCGCACTGGAAAAGCCGCTTCCAGCCGTTAATTTGGGCGCCTGAACCGGCCTGATCCCCAGGCGCTACCCCGCGATCACCGTGCCCAAGGCCAAGGCCGCTGCCCAGCTGCTGATCCTGGCCGAACCCCTGGTGCGAGAGGGTCTGTTGCGGCTCCTGGAGCAGGGCGAGCCAGGTCAGCCCAGGCCGCTCCTCGCCACGGCGGCCGAGCAGGTGCAGGGCGGTGTCCAGCTGGTGATCTGGAGCGTGGCCAGCGCCATGCCGCCGGAGAGCCTGCTCCAGGAGCTGCAACAGCTGCGGGAGCGCTGGCAGCCCGCCCCCCTGCTGCTGCTGCTGCCCGGCGAGGCCGCGTATGCCAGTTCCTGGCTGCTGCAGCTGCCGGCGGAGGGCCTGCTGCAGCAGGCCGACCCGCAGGAGATCCAGGCCGCGGTGGCCACCCTGCTCAACGGCGGTCGCGTGCTGGAACTGCGCCCGCTGCAGGCGATGGCGCCCGAGCCGCCAGCGGTGGCCCTGGGCTTCGGCCAATGGCTGCTGCAGAGCGGCCTGGCCCAGATCGAGCTGGAGCGCCGGCGCTGTGAGCGCTGGCTGGAGCGCTGCGACGGTGGCCTGAGCCGCCTGCTGCTGCTCGGGCGTCTGCGGGAACTCGACACGGCCCGCCGCCTGCTGCTCTGGTTGTGGGGACCGATCAGCATGGCCTTCCCCGCCGACACCCGAACCACACCGGCGCCGCCCCCCTCCGGCCAGGCGCTGATGAGCACGGCGATCACCCTGCGGCAGCGCACCGCCATCGCCGTCTGGGACACGATCCGCGAACGCCTGGTGGCCGCCGCCCAGGCGGGCCTGCGCAACAGCTCCGGCCAGCTGCTGGCGCTGGAGGGGCTCGGCGAGGAGCACCGCCGCGATCTGCTGCTGGCCCTGATCAGCCAGCTCGATCTGCTGATCACCCGCCTGCGCCTCGATCAGCTGCGCGGCGAGGCCCTCGAGCAGCGCTGGCAGGCCCTGCAACCTGAGGTTCGCCGCCTGTCGCTGCGCGAAATGGCCGGCGAATACGTCCAGCTCCCCCACGAGGGGGGCCTGCTGCCGGTGGCCGACAGCCTCAGCGCCGCCAGCAGCCTCACCAGCCTCGATCCCGACCTGCCCAGCGCCCTGCCGATGCTGGCGGCCCTGGTCCAGGCCCAGCCCCTGCTGGTGGACGGCCGGCTGCTGGCACCGGATGAACCCCAGGCGGTGCTGCACCTGGAGCTGCTGATCAGCAACTGGCTGATCCGCAGCGCCGAACTGATCAGCGCCGAGGTGCTGGCCTGCTGCAGCACCTGGCCGGAGCTGCGCCGCTACCTGCTCACCCCCGACCTTCTCGCCACCCGCAACCTCGAGCGCCTGCGCAACCAGCTCAATGCCCAGCAACGCTGGGGCAGCTGGTTTGAGCGGCCCGTGCAGCTCTACGAAAGCCAGCGGCTGCTCTACGGCCTGCGGGACGGCGCCATCGTGCCGCTGCCGCGCGTGGAACCCCGCGATGCCGAGCTGCGCTCGCTGGGCTGGCCGCAGCAGCTGGTGACCCTGCTGCTGGAGGCGCGGGATGCCCTGGCGCCGCAACTCAAGAACCTGCTGCGCCAGCTCGGCGATCTCGTGGTGGTGGTGCTCACCCAGGTGATCGGCCGGGCCATCGGTCTGGTGGGCCGCGGCATCCTGCAGGGGATGGGACGCAGCGTGGGTCGCGTCAGCGGGCAGGGTCAGCGGTCACAATGACCGCTTCAGCGCCGACACTCCCCTGATGCCCGCCCCCCTGGCCCGGCTGCTCCAGCGGTTCACCGCGTTCGCCCTCGGTCTGCTGGCGGCCCTCAGCCTGCTGGGCGTCGGCGGAGCGGCCGCCGATGCCGCGCGCGACACCAACAGCTACGACGGCAACATCTACGCCCTGTATGCCGGCAACGGCTCGCTGGTGCCGCCCCGCAGCACCCTCGCCCAGGCCATGGCCGACCACCGGCCGATCGTGCTCGGCTTCTTCCTCGACGACAGCGCCGCCAGCAAGCAGTACGCCGTGGTGTTCAACGAACTGCAGCGCCTGTGGGGGCGCACCGCCGAACTGATCCTGCTGCCCACCGACCCCCTGCAGAACCGCGAGGGCGACGGCCCCACCGACCCGGCCAGCTACTGGCAGGGGGTGATCCCCCAGGTGGTGGTGTTCAACGCCGATGGCAAGCCCGTGCTCAACGAAACCGGTCCGGTCAGCATCGACGCCATCAACGAGGCCCTCAGCCAGGCCACGGGCCTGCGTCCCCAGGGCGATGTGCGCTTCAGCCTCAACCGTGAGGTCAACGAACTGAACAGCGAAATCGTCGCCGCACCCAGCCGCCCATGAGCCCTGCCAACCCGCCGGCCACCGGCCGCCGCCAGGAGAGCGACAGCATGGGCACCCTCGCGGTGCCGGCCGAGCACTACTGGGGTGCCCAGACCCAGCGCTCGATCACCAACTTCCCCTTCGGCCGGCGCATGCCGCTGCCGATCGTGCATGCCTTCGGCCAGCTCAAGGCCGCCTGCGCCGAAGCCAACCGCGACCTGGGCAAGCTCGATGCCGGCCTCTGCGCCGCGATCGTTTCCGCCGCCGAGCAGGTGGCCCGCGGGGAGCTGGATCAGGAGTTTCCGCTGAAGGTGTGGCAGACGGGGTCCGGCACCCAGAGCAACATGAACGCCAACGAGGTGATCGCCAACCGGGCGATCGAGGCCCTCGGCGGCGTGCTGGGCAGCAAGAGCCCGGTGCACCCCAACGACCATGTGAACCTCAGCCAGTCGAGCAACGACACCTTCCCGGCGGCGCTGCACGTGGCGGTGGTGCTGGAACTGGAACGGGATCTGCTGCCGGCGGTGGAGCAGCTGGCGGCAGCGCTGCAGGACCGCGCCGAAGCCTGGGCCCATCTGGTCAAGATCGGCCGCACCCACCTGCAGGACGCGGTGCCCCTCAGCCTCGGCCAGGAATTCGGCGGCTATGGGGCCCAGCTGGAGCTGGGGCTCGAGGCGATCCGTCTCGCCCTGCCCCGCCTGCGCGAGCTGGCGATCGGCGGCACCGCCGTGGGCACCGGCCTCAACGCCCCCCAGGGCTTCGGCGAGGCGGTGGCGGCGCGGCTGAGCGAGCGGCTCGGCACCGCCTTCAGCAGCGCCCCCAACAAATTTCAGGCCCTGGCCGGCCATGAGGCCGCCGCCGCCGCCCACGGCGCGCTGACGGTGCTGGCCGGCAGCCTGATGAAGATCGCCAACGACATTCGCTGGCTCGGCAGCGGTCCCCGCTGCGGCCTGGGCGAACTGGTGCTGCCCGAGAACGAGCCCGGTTCCTCGATCATGCCGGGCAAGGTGAACCCCACCCAGTGCGAGAGCCTGACGATGGTGGCCGTGCAGGTGATGGGCAACAACACCGCCGTGCAGATGGCCGCCAGCCAGGGCAACTTCGAGCTGAATGTGTTCAAACCCCTGATCGCCCACAACGTGCTGGAGAGCATCGAACTCCTGGCCGGTGCCTGCCGCAGCTTCCGGGAACACTGCATCGATGGCCTGCAGGCCAACGAGGTGCGGATCGAACGGCTGCTCAACCAGAGCCTGATGCTGGTCACGGCCCTCACCCCGGCCATCGGCTACGACCGCGCCAGCGGCATCGCCAAACATGCCCATCGGCACGGCCTGAGCCTCAAGGAAGCGGCCCTGGTGCTCGGCGAGATCAGCGCCGAGGAGTTCGACCAGTGGGTGCGGCCCGAGCGGATGGTCTGACCTACAGCAGGTTGGCCGCCAGCTCGGCCAGCTCGCTGCGCTCACCGCGGATCAGCGTCACGTGGCCGGCCAGGGTCTGGCCCTTGAAGCGCTCCACCAGCCAGGTGAGTCCGTTGCTCTCCGCATCCACGTAGGGGTTGTCGATCTGATACGGATCGCCCGTGAACACGATCTTGGTGCCCTCTCCCACCCGGGTCACGATCGTCTTCACCTCGTGGGGGGTCAGATTCTGGGCCTCATCCACCACCATGAACTGGCGGGGAATCGAGCGACCGCGGATGTAGCTGATCGCCTCCACCTCCAGCAGCCCCATGCCCTTGAGGTCGGTCCAGTTGCTGCGGGGGGCCCGATGGCTGCCGGGCCGTCCACCACCACCGCCACCACCACCCCGCATCGGCTGGCGCCCCTCCTCCTCGCCGCTGCCGCCGAGCAGGAAGTCGAGGTTGTCGATGATCGGCTGCATCCAGGGCCCCATCTTTTCCTCGAGGCTGCCCGGCAGGAAGCCGATCTCCTTGCCGAGCGAGATCACCGGCCGCGTCACCAGCAGCCGTTCGTAGAGGTGGTCATCGGCCACCTGGTGCAGTCCTGCCGCCAGGGCCAGCAGGGTCTTGCCGGTGCCGGCCTTGCCCACCAGGGTGAGCAGCTGCACCGCCGGATCGAGCAACAGGTCGAGGGCGAAGGTCTGCTCGCGGTTGCGGGCGCCCACCTTGCCAAGGCGCACCCTCCCCGCCCGCTGCAGCGGCAGCAGAACGCCCCGAGCGGCGTCAAAGCGCGCCAGCAGGGTGTGGTTGGGCTGGGCTTCATCCACCAGGGTCACCCCTTCGTTGGCCTGGAGCGTCACCGTGGTGGCCGACGGCAGCTCCGCCACCGGCAGGCCCCCATTGGCCCGCAGGGCCTCCATCGCCGTGGCACTCGCCATCAGCTCGCACACGCCGGGGTAGAGGTCGGCGATCGTGACCTTGTCGGTCGTGTAGTCCTGGGCGATCAGGCCCACCGCATCCGCCTTGATGCGCAGGTTCGTGTCCTTGGTGACCAGCACCACCGGCGGTCGGTCGGCGATCACGCCCGAGCGCAGCTGCTCCAGGGCCACCGCCAGGATGTTGTTGTCGCCATTGCCGCCCTTGAGCTCCGGCGGCAGCTGCGCCAGGGTTTCACTGCGGCAGAACACCACCTGCAGGGTGCCGCCGCTGCTGTCGTCGATCGACACCCCATCGGCGAGGTTGCCCTTTTCGCGCAGGGCATCGAGCAGGCGCGAGATCTGTCGGGCATTGCGCCCCTTTTCGGAGGGATCGCGCTTGAAGCGATCGATCTCCTCGACCACTTCGATCGGAATCACCACCGCGTTGTCTTCGAAGCGGGTCAGCGCCTGGGGATCGTGCAGCAACACGTTCGTGTCGAGAACGAAGGTCTTGCGCATCGGGCCTCCCCAGTGGTGGCGTTGAGCAAACGCTAGGGGGCTTTTCCGGGCACACGCCCTACGCTCCCGCAGAACGCAATCTGCCGGCCTTGCCACCCCTGCTCGCTGTTCTGCTGATCGCCGCCCTCGTCTTCGGGCTGTCCCTGCTCTGGCTGGAGGGTCGCCACCGGCTCCGGCCCGCCTCACCGCTGCGGCTCAGCACCGGCGACTGGAAGGTGCTGCGTCAGAGCGATCAGCAGCTGCTGGTGAAGGGAACCCTGCGCATCCACAACCCCCATCGCCGCATGGAGGTGTTCGTGCCGGAGATCAGCCTCCAGCCCACCCTGCTCGGCCGGGGCGAGCTGTCCGGCCTGCAGGTCCACAGCGAGATCCGCCCCCAGCATCCGGACGAGGAGGCCCGCGCCGACAACTACTGGTTCGCGTACATCGTCAAGGGCCGCAAGACCACCCAGGCCCAGGCGCGGATCACGATCAACGCCCCGGAGGGCACCGATCTGCGCCAGCTGCTCGACACCCTCTGGCTGGAGATCCTCTGGGTGAACTACGGCCCGTTCGGGCGGCTGCAGCGCCGCGATGGCGTGCTGATCCCCCTGCGTCGCCCGGCGGCCGCCCGGCCGGAAACCGCCCAGTGGCGCCCTGGCGAGCACTGCTCGGTGTTGCCGATCCGCACCCATCTGCTCGGCACCCTCGACGATCCCGCCGAGGTGCTGCGCCACTACGCCGGCGCCGTGCTGCAGCCTGGCGATGTGCTCACCATCGGCGAGACCCCCCTGGCGGTGATGCAGGGCCGCTACCACCACCCGGCGATGGTGGAGCCATCGTCCCTGGCACGGCTCCTCTGCCGTGTGTTTCATCCCACCAGCTCCCTGGCCAGCGCCTGCGGCATGCAGACCCTGATCGACGATGTGGGTCCGGCCCGGGTGCTCGTCGCCTGGATGGTGGGCACCGCCCTGAAGCTGGTGGGCCTCAAGGGCTGGTTCTACCGGCTGGCCGGTGAGCAGGCCCGCCTGATCGACGACATCACCGGCACCACCCCCCCATACGACCAGACGATCGTGCTCGGCCCGGCCGACAGCGCCAGCATCTGCCGGCAGCTGGCTGAGGAGCTCGGGGTGGCCGTGGCGGTGGTGGATGTGAACGACCTCGGCCGCGTCAAGGTGCTGGCCTCCAGCCCCGGCTGCGACGAAGCCCTGCTGCAGCGCGCCCTCAAGCCCAACCCCGCCGGCAACGCCAATGAGCGCACGCCACTGGTGCTGGTTCGCCCCTGAGCCCCGGCGCCCATAACATGGGTGGAAGGCTCCACCGTCCGGCAGCCACCGGAGTGCGCCGTGTCGCCAGCCACCCTGACACCGCCCGTTGAGAGCCTGCAGGTGCAGCCCCTGCGGGGTTGGCAGTTGCCGCTGCTGCAGGAGAGCTGCTTCGCCGATCTGCTGCCGTTGCTGCAACGCTCGCTGCTGCTGCAGGGCCCGGAGCGGCTACTGCACCACCTGGCGCCCCGTCCGCCCCTGGCCCCATCGGTGCTGGTGGCCTACCGCAATCCCCAGCACCCCCTGGGGCTGGTGGTCAGTCAGCGGCTCAACCGCAGCGGCAGCTGCTGGCAGCTGCTGCACCTGCGCAGCAGCGACCACAGCCTCGATGCTGGCGAGGCCGGACGGCTGGCGATCGAATCGGCCCTGGTGCGCGAGGCGATCCAACGCAGCCGCGACGCCGCCAGCTGGATCGCCACCAGCTCCAGCTGCGACGACGAGCGGCTGGCGGTGCTGCGCCAGCAGGGCTTCCAGCCTCTGCGGCGCGAGACCCTCTGGCGCTGGCAGCGCCCCGAGCCCGGCGACACCCCCCCCACCCTGAGCCTGCCCGGCGATCTGCAGCTTCTGCCCCTCAACCGCCGCACCGCGCTGGCGATGTGGCAGCTGGAGCAATCCACCCTGCCGGCCCAGCTGCGCCAGTTGCTGGATCGCCGCGTCGACGACCTGATGGACGAAAGCGAGGCCCCGAGCCTGTTGCTGTTCGATCCCTCCCGCCACCAGGCCGTGGCCGGCGTGCGCCGCCTGCGCCCCGGCTCGCGCGGGCTGCCGGAACTGGATCTGAGCCTGCATCCCGGCTGGCAGCACCTGCTCGGTGAGCCCCTGCAGCTGCTGCTGCAATGCGGCGCCGAGGGGGCCAACCAACTGGTGTTGCGCAGCGACGTGCAGGACCCCGCGCGCGGCCGCTGGCTGCAGAGCCTGGGCCTGGCCCCCGAAGGGGAGGAGGTGCTGATGGCGCGCAGCGTCTGGCGCCGCCATGCCCCCCAGCCCAGCGAAGCGATGGCCCGGCGGCTGGAAGCGGTGCTCGGCCCGCTGCAACCGCGCCAGCGGCCCGTGCCCACCCCCCTCGGCCGCTGATGGCCGCACCGCGTGCCCGCTCGGTGCTGGCCCTGGATGTGGGCCGCCGCCGCATCGGCCTGGCCGGCTGCGATCCCCTCGGCCTCACGGTCACACCGCTGCCGGCCCTGCGGCGCGGTCGCTTTCCGGCCGACCTGGCCCAGCTCGCGCCGCTGCTGGCGCAGCGGCGCGTGGCCGCCCTGGTGGTGGGCCTGCCGCTCGATGCGGCGATGCAACCCACCGAGCAGGCCGAACACTGCCGTCGCTACGGCGAACGGCTGGCCCGCCAGCTGCAGCTGCCGCTGGCCTACGTGAATGAACACACCAGCAGCTGGGCGGCGGCCGAGCGCCACGGCCTGCATGGCGACCGCAGCGGCGCCCTCGACAGCGCCGCCGCCGCCCTGCTGCTCGAGCAATGGCTGGCGGAGGGGCCTGAACCGGCGCCGGTCGCGCCGGCGACCCCTGCCCTTGGCCAGGGGGCCGGCGTGCAGGCATCCTGAACAGATACGCGCCCGCCCCATGAGCTCCGACGGTTCCAGCAGCACCCCCAGCGCGGGCATGAACAACGGCTCGGGCGATGTGCCCACCGTGCTGGTGCGCGATGGCGAAGGCCGCCAGCTGCTCTGCTTCCTCGAGCAGCTGATCCCACTCGACGGTCACGACTACGGCCTGCTCACCCCGGTGGACACCCCGGTGTGCCTCGTGCGCATCGCCCAGGACGACGACAGCGACGACGAGGTGATCGAGGAGCTCGATGGCGCCGAACCGATTCTCTCGGTGGCGGAGGTGGTGCTGCAGGAGCACGACCTCACCCTGGTGCGCTCCGCCGTGACCCTCACCGTAAGCGGCGAACTCGAGGAACCCGATGCCGATGAGCTCGAGGAGGAGCTCGCCGACGACGAGGACGACGAGGAGAGCGACCTCTACGAAATGCTGATCCAGTTCCGGGCCGAGGGGCAGGAATACGGGCTGTTCATCCCCCTCGATCCCTTCTTCGTGGTGGCCCGCATGCAGAACGGCGAAGGTCTGCTGGTGGAGGGCGAGGAGTTCGAGCGCGTGCAGCCTCGCATCGAAGCCGAACTCGATGAGCGCGAACGCGCTGCCGAATGAGCCAGCCCCCGCCCAGCCCAGCTGCCCCCGGCCCCTTGCGCCTCTCCTCCCTGCCCAAGCTGCTGCAGCCCGACTGGGTCGCCCCCGGCACCCTGGCCGAGCTGCCCCTCGATCAGCTGGAGGCACGGCGCATCCGGGCCCTGGTGCTCGATGTGGACCGCACCCTGTTGCCGCGCCACGGCCATGAGATGCCCGCGAGCGTGGAGATCTGGCTGCGGCAGGCCCAGCGGCGGATGCCCCTGCATCTGTTCAGCAACAACCCCTCGCGCACGCGCATCGGCCGGGTGGCGGAGCACCTGGGCGTGAGCTTCACCACCAGCGCCGGTAAGCCCCGGCGCGGCCCCCTGCGCCGCGTGCTCGACACGCTCGCCATGCCGCCGGGCGAGGTGGCGATCGTGGGGGACCGGGTGTTCACCGATGTGCTGGCCGGCAACCGCCTGGGTCTCTACACGGTGCTGGTGAAGCCGGTGGACGCCGAGGGACGCCCCTGCCGGCACGACCACTGGCAGAAGCTGGAGGTGCAGCTGGCCCGTCTGGCCGGCGCGCCCCTGGCCTGAAGCGCGATGGCGATGCGTCGGGTGATCAAGGTGGGAACCAGCCTGCTGCGCGGGCAGGTGGGGCGGAGCACCGAACAGGTGATCGGCGATCTGGCCGCCAGCCTCTGCAGCCTGTGGCAGCGCGGCGAGCCGGTGGTGCTGGTCACCAGCGGCGCCGTGGGCCTGGGCTGCCACGCCCTCGGCCAGGTCCAGCGCCCCAGCGAAGTGGAGGCCCTGCAGGCCGCCGCCGCCGTGGGCCAGGGACGCCTGATGACCCTCTACGACCAGGCCTTCGCCCGCCACGGGCGCTGCGTGGCCCAGGTGCTCCTGACCCGCAGCGATCTGGCCTCCCGGCGGCGCTACCAGAGCGCCTGCCGCACCCTCGAGCAGCTGCTGGCCTGGGGGGTGACGCCGGTGATCAACGAGAACGACACCCTGGCCACCGAGGAGCTGCGCTTCGGCGACAACGACACCCTCTCGGCCCTGGTGGCGGTGGCGGTGGAGGCCGATGAACTGGTGCTGCTCACCGACATCGACAGCCTGTACAGCGGCGACCCGCGCACGGACAGCAACGCCATACCGATCCGCGTGGTGGAGGGCCCGGCCGAGCTGGAGGAGCTGAGCGGGGTGGCCAAGGGGGGTGGGCGCTGGGGCACCGGCGGCATGACCACCAAGCTCACCGCCGCCCGCATCGCCACCCTCAGCGGTGTCCAGGTGCGCCTGGCCGATGGGCGTGATCCGGCGGTGCTGGAGGACCTGCTGGCCGGCGGCGAGCCCGGCACCCTGTTCCGCGCCAGCAACCGCCCCCTGAGCAACCGCAAGGGCTGGCTGGCCCACGCCGTGCTGCCCAAGGGCAGCATCCGCGTGGACCCCGGCGCCGAACAGGCCCTGCTGGCCCGCGGCGCCTCCCTGCTGGCGGCCGGCGTGCGCCAGGTGGAGGGGCAGTTCGAAGCGCGCGATCCGGTACAGGTGCTCAGCCTCGATGGCCGCGAGCTGGCCCGCGGCCTGGTGGCCCTCAGCAGTGCCGACCTGCAGCGGCGCCTGGGGCAGCGCGGTCTGGTGGTGCATCGCGATCACCTCGTGCTCACCGCCAAGCCCGTGGCCGGTTGATCCCCGGCCACGGGCCCTACGATCCGGCCGACGCGATTCCGCCCCATGCGCTTCAGCGAGCTGCTCAGCCACCTGAGCGAGGTGCAGGCCGGCGGCGGACGGCAGGGCCTGGCCCACCACCTGGCAGATGATCCGGAGCTGGCCGGAGCGGCCGCCCTTGATCAGGCCTCCGGCGGCCAGCTCAGCTTTCTGGAGCCGGGCAATGCCCTGGCGGCGGCCCTGGCCGCCAGCGGTGCCAGCGCCGTGCTGCTGCCTGCCCGCGGCGAGGAAGCCCAGGCCGCCCAGGAGCAGGCCAGCCAGCGGGGCATGGCGTGGATCGCCCTGGCCGATCCACGGCTGGGATTCGCAGAAGCCCTCGATGCCCTGCATCCGCGCCCGGTCAAGGCCCCGGGCATCCATGCCAGCGCCGTGGTCGACCCCAGCGCCGTGGTGGGCATGGGCAGCCATCTGGGCGCCCATGTGGTGATCGGTGCCGACGTGCAGATCGGAGCCGGCTGCACGATCCACCCCACCGTGGTGCTCTACGACGACGTGCAGGTCGGCGAGGGCTGTGAGCTGCATGCCGGGGCCGTGCTGCACCCCGGTTCACGCCTGGGGCGGGGCTGCGTGGTGCATTCCAATGCGGTGATCGGCAGCGAAGGCTTCGGCTTCGTGCCCACCGCCCAGGGCTGGCACAAGATGCCCCAGACCGGCCTGGTGGTGCTGGAGGACGGTGTCGAGGTGGGCTGCGGCAGCACCATCGACCGGCCGTCGGTGGGGGAAACGCGCATCGGCGCCGGCACCAAGATCGACAACCTCGTGCACATCGGCCATGGGGTGACCACCGGCAAGGGCTGCGCCCTGGCGGCCCAGGTGGGCATCGCCGGCGGCGCCCGCCTCGGCAACGGCGTGATCCTGGCGGGCCAGGTGGGCCTGGCCAATAAGGCGGTGATGGGCGACCGCTCGATCGCCTCCTCCAAGTCGGGCATCCACGGTGAGGTGGCCGCCGGCGAGGTGGTGAGCGGCTACCCGGCCATCCCCAACCGGTTATGGCTGCGCTGCTCCGCCGCCTTCAACAAACTGCCCGAGCTGGCCAAGGCGATCCGGGCACTGGAGAAGCAGCCGCGGGGCTGAAGACCGTCGGCGCGTAGCCTCGCGCCCATCCCGATGCAGCACCGCAGCCCCGGCCCGCGCCAGGGGGCTGCGCCCCACCGCCCATGACCACCAGCTACCGGATCACCCTGCTCGCCGGTGATGGCATCGGCCCGGAAATCACGGCGGTGGCCCGCCAGCTGCTGGATGCAGTGAGCGCCCGGCACGGCTTCAGCCTCCACTACGACGCGCAGCCCATGGGCGGTGCGGCGATCGATGCCACCGGCGAGCCGCTGCCCGCCAGCACCCTGGCGGCCTGCAAGGCCGCCGATGCCGTGCTGCTGGCGGCGATCGGCTCACCCCAGTACGACACCCTCCCCCGCGACAAGCGCCCCGAAACCGGCCTGCTCGGCCTGCGGGCCGGCATGGGCCTGTTCGCCAACCTGCGGCCGGTGAAGATCATCCCGGCCCTGATCGATGCCTCCACGCTCAAGCGCGAGGTGATCGAGGGGGTGGACCTGATCGTGGTGCGCGAACTCACCGGCGGCGTGTACTTCGGCACCCCCAAGGGGCGTGTGGAGGCCGAGGGCCGGGTGCGCGGCTTCAACACCATGGCCTACTTCGACGACGAGATCGATCGCATCGCCAAGGTGGGCTTTGACCTGGCCGTGCAGCGCGGCGGCCGCCTCTGCTCGGTGGACAAGGCCAACGTGCTGGATGTGAGCCAGCTCTGGCGCGACCGGGTGGAGGCCCTGCACGCCCTCAGCTACCCCCATGTGGAGCTGAGCCACATGTACGTGGACAACGCCGCCATGCAGCTGGTGCGCAACCC
>JBEGQE010000091.1:0-2838 GCA_041181145.1 Cyanobacteriota bacterium | reverse complement strand
GGCGCAGACCGAAGCCCTGGCCAGCGCCCTGATCGACAGCTTCGATGCCGTGGTGGGACCGGGCAAACCGGCGGGCGCCGAACCGCTCGATGCCGTGCTGGTGGCCGCCTCTGGCTGCGGCCACACCCTCAAGCATGTGGACCGGATCCTGGCGGACCAGCCGGCCTGGGCCAGCCGCGGTGCGGCCTTTGCATCCCAGGTGCGGGACGTTCAGGAATTTCTGCATGGCCTCGGCCTGAGCGACGCCTTCGCCGCCAGCCTTGAGCCCCTGCACCACGCCGATGGCAGCCCGGCCACGGCCGAGCGGCCCCTGCCCCTGGCCTATCACGATGCCTGCCACATGCTGCACGGCCAGGGCATCAGCGCCGAGCCCCGCGCCCTGCTGCGCCAGATCCCGCATGTGCAGCTGCGCGAGGCCACCGAGGCGGGGGTGTGCTGCGGCAGCGCCGGCATCTACAACCTGGTGCAGCCCGAGGAGGCGGCCGCCCTGGGGCGGCTCAAGGCCGATGATCTGGCCGGCACCGGCGCCGCCATCGCCGTGAGCGCCAACATCGGCTGCACGCTGCAGATCCGCCGCCACCTGGGCGAATCGCCCGAGCCGCAGCAGCGGGCCATGGCGGTGGCCCACCCGCTCGAGCTGCTCGAGCGCAGCTCGCGGCTCTGCCGCCGATGAGCGCCGGCCCGGCCGAGCCCGCCCCCACCGGTCGCCTGCTCAGCGTGCTGGGCCTGGCCTTCGGCCTGGCCGGATCGGTGGGCGGCACGATCGGCGCCGGCATCCTGCGCACCCCAGGGCTGGTGGCGGCGCAGCTGCCCAGCGCGCCGCTGGTGATCGGTGCCTGGCTGCTGGGCGGGCTCTATGCCCTGCTCGGCGCCGTGTGCATCGCCGAGCTGGCCGCCAGCCTGCCCCGCGCCGGCGGCTGGTACGTGTATGCCGAGCGGGCCTTCGGCCGCCGCGCCGGTGCCCTGGTGGGCTGGACCGACTGGCTGGCCCACTGCATCGGCCTGGCCTGGGTGGCCACCACCGCCGGTGACCTGCTGGCGGCCCTGCTGCCCCAGGCACCGAGTCAGGCCCTGGCCCTGCTGATCCTGGCCCTGTTCACGGGGATCCAGCTGCTGGGGGTGCGGGCCGGCGGCACCAGCCAGCAGCTGCTCAGCCTGGCCAAGGCCGCGGCCTTCCACGGCCTGGTGGCGGTGTGCTTCCTGCGGCCCAGCCCCTTCCACCCGGAGCCCGTGGCCAGTGGCCTCGGCACTGCGCCAGGCGGCCTGGCCCTGGCTGGCGTGCTGGCCCTCCAGGCCGTGATCACCACCTACGACGGCTGGGCCAGCCCGGTGTACTTCGCCGAGGAGTTCAGCGATCCCACCCACGACCTGCCCCGTTCGCTGATCGGTGGTGTGCTGGCGGTGCTGGCGCTCTACCTGCTGATCAACCTGGCCCTGCTGCATGTGCTGCCGCTGCGCCTGCTGGCGCAGTCCACCCTGCCGGCCGCCGATGCGGCCCGGGCCCTGCTCGGCCCAGCCGGCGGCGGCGTGATCACGGCGGTGGCGCTGGTGGCCCTGCTGGGGCTGATCAACACGGTGGTGATGGCGGCGCCGCGCATCCTCTACGGCCTCGGCCGCGATGGCCTGCTGCCGGCCTTCCTGGCCGGGGTGAACGCCGGCGGAACGCCGCTGCCCGCCCTGCTGATCACCGCCGGCGGAGCGGCGCTGCTGGTGCTGGCCGGCTCCTTCGAGCGGCTGCTGGGCATGGGGGCGTTTCTGTATGTGGGCCTGCCGCTGGTGGGGGTGACCGCCCTGCTCTGGCTGCGGCGCCAGGAACCGGATCTGCCCCGCCCCTTCCACAGCTGGGCCCATCCGCTGCCGGCGCTGCTGGTGGGCGGCGTGTCGCTGGCCTTCCTGCTGGCGGCCCTCTGGAGCGACAGCCTCAACAGCCTGCTGGCCCTGGCCCTGGCGGCCGCCGGATCAGCCCTGCTCCAGCAGGGTCCAGGCCTGGCGCAGGCTGCCGGCCTCACCGAGGTTGCCGGGGAAGGTGACCACCGGTAACCCTGCCGGCGTCAGCACCAACGACAGCCCGGCGAACAGCTGCCCCTGCAGCTCCACCGCCGCCAGGCCCAGCCCCTCGGCCAGCAGGGTATGGCTGGTAATGCCCCCCTTGCTGATCAGGTAACCGAGCTGCGGCTCCAGGGCCGCGGCCAGCCGGGCCATCAGCGCCGCCAGCTCCAGCCCGAGCCGCCGGCGCTCGGCGGCGCTGCGGCAATGGATCTCGCCGCGGCTGGTGAACAGCACCGGTGTGCGCCCCGCGGCCAGGTGCCCCCGCAGCTGCTCCAGCCAGGCCGCTTCCAGCGAAGCCAGCAGCGCGGCCGGCTCCGGCCCCTCCAGCACCCGCAGCAGCCTGGCCACCGGCAACTCCACCCCGGCGCAGCCCGGCGCCCGCAGCAGCTCCACCAGCTGGGCATCGGCCAGGGGCACATGGCTGCCCACCAGCACCAGCCCAGGCAGGGGGCGCCCTGCCTGGCGCCGCCGCAACCCGGCCAGACCAGCGGCATCGAGGGGCTGCGGCGGCAGCGGCACCAGCCCGTTGAGCAGGCTGGCGGCGGACTGGAACAGGAACCGCCGCGGCCAGCCCCAGGCCAGCGCCGCCTCCGGCCCGCCCAGGGCCCGCAGCGCCGCCCCCAGAACCGCCAGCTGCTCCGGGCACTCGGCATCCACCGCCACCACCGGGTTACCGCTGAAGCCCGCCAGGCGCCGGCAGAGCGCCGCCAATCCCGCCGGGCCCTCGGCCGCCGCATTCAGCTCCGCCAGGCCGATGCGCGGCACGGCCGCCGCCGGGATGCGGCCGCC
>JBEGQE010000090.1:0-6534 GCA_041181145.1 Cyanobacteriota bacterium | reverse complement strand
TTCTGGGCGGCCCGTACAGTCGCGCTCTGCCCACCTGGCGGAATTGGTAGACGCGCTGGGTTTAGGTTCCAGTGGCTTCGGCTGTGGGGGTTCAAGTCCCCCGGTGGGCATCGCCGACAGGGCCTCCGAGGGGTCTCAGTTCCTAAGGTGGTGCCGCACGGTTCCGGTTGCGCTGCCCAGGGGATGACACAAGCTCTGGCTCAGCCGATGGGAAGCGCCGCTGGTGGTCAGGAGCTTCGGGCGTCGGTGAGCGCTGTTCCGAAGCAGTACCTCGATCCACCGGCGGCCTGGAACCCCACCGTGGGCCTGTTCCTGGGCGGGTATGGCCTGGCCCTGATCACGATCGCCGGCTGGTTCCTGTGGGGCTGGCCCCTGCCCCTGCTGCTGGCCACGGGTTTTCTGGCCCTGCATCTGGAGGGCACCGTCATCCACGATGCCTGCCACAACGCCGCCCATCCGAGCCGCTTCTGGAATGCGGTGATGGGGCATGGCGCCGCGCTGCTGCTGGGCTTCAGCTTCCCGGTGTTCACTCGGGTGCATCTGCAGCACCACGCCCATGTGAACGACCCGAAGCATGATCCGGATCACATTGTCAGCACCTTCGGGCCGCTGTGGCTGATCGCGCCACGCTTCTTTTATCACGAGTATTTCTTCTTCAACCGCCGTCTCTGGCGCGGTCATGAACTGATCGAGTGGGGGCTGGCCCGCGGCATCTTTCTCTGCATCGTGCTGGCCGGTGTGAAGTATGGCTTCATTGATTTCATCTTCAATTGCTGGTTCGCCCCGGCCCTGATGGTGGGTGTCACCCTCGGCCTGTTCTTTGATTACCTGCCGCATCGTCCCTTCGCATCCCGCAACCGCTGGCACAACGCCCGCGTCTATCCCGGCAGGCTGATGAACTGGCTGATCATGGGCCAGAACTATCACCTCGTGCATCACCTCTGGCCGTCAATCCCCTGGTTTGAATACCGGCCTGCTTATCACGCCACCAAGCCGATCCTGGATGCGAAGGGGTCGCCTCAGCGGCTCGGGTTATTCGAGAGCCGCAGCGATTTCAGCAATTTCGTTTACGACATCGTGCTGGGGGTGCGCAGCCACAAGCGCCGCCGCAGCCGCCTGCGGCCGATCGCCGGGCTGCTGCCCAGCTTCCGAGCGCGCCGGCACGTGCTGGCGCTCCTGCACCGCACGGCGGTGTCGCCGCCGCGCTGAGGCCTTGGCGATCCCCTCCAGGGTCACTCCGCCAGGATTTTCGGAACCCGGAAGAAGTCGCCCTCCCGTTGGGGGGCTTCATCGAGCAGTTGCTCGCGCACGTCGGTGGGCACCACGACGTCGTCGCGGGTCACGTTGACCACTTCCACGGCGCGGGTGGTGGGGGGCACCCCCTCGGTGTCCACCGCCTGCAGGTGGTCGACGTAGTCGAGGATCCGCTCCAGCTGGCTGGTGTAGGTGGCGATCTTGTCCTCGGGCAGCTCCAGCCGGGCTAGCTGGGCCACCTTGCGGACGTCGTCGGTGCTGATGGTGCTCATGGGGCGAACCTAGCCGGCCGGCTCGGCCAGGAAGCGTTCCAGATCGGTCGCCAGGGCGGTGGCGGCCACGTCCAGGAAGCGTGCGCCGTGCTCGGCGGTGGCGAGGGAGGGGTCTGATCCCATGCGCCCATCGGGATGGCGGCGGCGGAAATCCTCCGGCCCGTGGATCGGCCCGGCGGGGGCGGCCTCCGGTAGCGGCCGCTGCTTGGCCTGCAGGCTGGGTTCGAGCTGCAGGGTGATGGCGATCTCGCTGGGGGTGGCGTGGTGGCCTTCGCGTTCGCCATAGAGCTCCCGCGCCAGCGCCATCGCCTCGGGGGCCATGAACCAGTTGGCCAGCTTGCAGCGCAGGGCGCCGGCCTGGGCCAGCCCCCGGGCTGCGGCGCTGCCGTAGGCCTGGGCAAAGGCGGCTTTGGTGGTGGCGATGTTGCCGCCGTGCCCGTTGATCACGTAGATGCGCTCGAAGCCATGGCGAGCCAGGGAGAGCACCAGGTCGTGGATCACGGCCAGCAGGGTTGCGGGCTGCAGGCTCATCGTTCCGGCAAAGCCCAGGTGGTGTTCGGCCATGCCGAAGGCCTGGGCCGGGGTCACCAGCACGCCGGTGCGGCATCCCACCTCGAGGGCCACGGCTTCAGCGGTGAGGGCATCGGTGCCGATGGCGCCGGTGGGGCCGTGCTGCTCGGTGGAGCCCAGCGGCACGATCACCCCCTTGCAGCGGGTCAGGTAGTCCTCCACCTCGGGCCAGCTCCGCAGCTGCAGGCGGATGGCTTCGGGGCTGGTGCGGGAACTGCTGGGGGTGCTGCTGGTGGCAACCACGACCGCGCGGGGCGTCAGGCGGCTCCATCATCCCTAGGATCAAGGCCAGGTGGTTCCTGAGGGTGCCCCATGCTCCAGCGCAAGCTGTACCGCTTCCAGTGCGAGCAACGGCCGATCTGGGTGTTCCTGCGCGATCAGCAGCGCTGGATCGAGCAGGCGCTGGTGGTCGAGCTGGAGGGTGACCTGGTCACCCTCCGCTACGACGCCGAGGACGACGACGAGCTGCACAGCTGGGAGGAGTGCGTGCGGCTCGACTCGATCGGTGCCGTCAGCACCCGCCTGGCCTACTTCAGCCGCAGCACCGAGCCCGACGACATCGAGGTGACCGGCGACTGCCCGGAGTCCGAACAGCTGCCCAGTCAGGGCTGAGCTGGCTCAGTGGGCGGTGCCGTTGCCGTCGTACTGGTCGGTGTCGTAATAGCCGCCCTTGGTGCCGAAGAACAGCGTGGCCAACACGAACAGGCCGCTGCCCCCCAGCAGCACGGCGGCGAGGGTGAGTCCGGAGGCGCTGGCGTCCATCGCGGGGCAACTGGCAGGCGTTGATGGCCAGTCTGCTGCCGTGGCCAGGGCTGGCGAGTCAATGTTGCCGGGCGTGAACGCATCCGGGCGGCCAGGGCTGCTCGCTCTCCCCCAAGCATTCTTCGCCCGCCCCGCCGAGGTCGTCGCCCCCGAGCTCATCGGTTGCCTGCTGGTGAAACGCCAGCCCTCTGGTGAGCTGCTGTGGGGCGTGCTGGTGGAAACGGAGGCGTATTCCCAGGCGGAGCCCGCCTGCCACGGGCATCGCCGCCGTAGCCCCAGCAACGAAACCCTGTTTGGGGAGCCTGGGCGGTTTTATGTGTATGTGAGTTATGGCATTCACCACTGCGTGAATGTGGTGACCGATCGGCCGGAGTGGGCCAATGGCGTGTTGCTGCGGGCCGTTGCCCTGCCGGGGGAGCCAGAGCGTGAGGCGGCGGGGCCGGCGCTGCTGGCGCGGCGGTTCGGCATCGATCGCGGCCACGATGCCCGGCCGGCCACGCCGGAGCAGGGGTTGTGGATCGCGCCACGTCCTCCGGTCCTGGCCGCGCTGCAGTCTGCCGATCTGGTCCAGACCGGGCGGATCGGCATCAGCCAGGGCCAGGAGCTGCCATGGCGCTGGTATCTCCGCGGCAGCCGGGCGGTGAGCCGGCGGGCGCCTGGGGATCGCCCGCCGCCCTTGGCGCAGGCCTGGACTCCCGCAGATCTGGGTGCAGGGCCAGTCGGCCGCTAGCTTGCAGGCATGTGCCAGCGGCAGCCTTGAGCGACTGGACCCACCGCCACGTGCTCGATCTGGCGGCCTTCGCGCTCGAGGATTACGGCACGGTGCTCGAGCTGGCCCAGCGCTTCCGGGCGATGCCCACCAGCGGCGCCCGCAAGCTGCCGGCGCTGCAGGGCCGGCTGGTGACCACCTTCTTCTTCGAACCCAGCACGCGCACCCGCAGCAGCTTCGAATTGGCGGCGCGGCGCCTCTCGGCCGATGTGCAGAGCTTCTCGCCCTCCTCCAGCTCCCTGAGCAAGGGCGAGAGCCTGCTCGATACGGTGCGCACCTACGTGGCCATGGGGGCCGAGCTCCTGGTGGTGCGCCACCGCTGTACCGGGGTGCCGGCCGGCCTGGCCCGTGATCTGGAGGCCAGCGGCGAGCGGGTGGCGGTGCTCAACGGCGGCGATGGCCTTCATAGCCATCCCAGCCAGGGTCTGCTCGATCTGTTCACCCTGGCGCGCCACTTCGCCCCGGAAGCACCCACACCCGAAGCGCTGCGCGGCCGCCGCATCGTGATCGTGGGCGACATCCTCCATTCCCGGGTGGCCCGCTCCAATCTCTGGGCCCTCACCGCCTGCGGCGCCGATGTGGTGCTCTGCGGCCCGCCCACCCTGCTGCCCGAGGCGTTCGCCGATTTCGTGGCGGCACCGCCGCCCGGGCAGGGCGCTGATCCGGTGGCCCGCCGCGGGCGCGTCCACGTGGAGCGCAGCCTGGAGCGGGCCCTGCCCGGGGCCGATGCGGTGATGACCCTGCGCCTCCAGAAGGAGCGCATGCACCAGCACCTGCTCACGAGCCTGGAGAGCTACCACCGCCACTACGGCCTCACCCATGGGCGCCTCGAGCTGTGCGGTGCTGCGGTGCCGGTGCTGCACCCCGGCCCGGTGAACCGCGGCGTGGAACTGAGCGGCGCCCTGCTCGACGATCCCTGCCGCTGCCTGGTGGAGGAGCAGGTGTGCAACGGCATTCCGATCCGCATGGCCCTGCTTTATCTGCTGGCGGCCGCCTGAACCAACGGAGCAGTCGGCCGGCTGGCTGGCTCAGAGCAGCTTGAAGCCCTCCAGCAGCAGGCCGTAGGTGAAGCCGAACCGGGCCATGTCGAGCAGCTGCAGGCCGAGGCGGTCGCCCGGGCGCTGGCGCAGCGGCCGGCGCAGGCGGACTGCCAGTTCGATCGCGGCCACACACAGCATCGCGGCCACGGGATCAAGGAACGCCCGGGCGCCGGTGAGCGTGCTGAGGGCATTGCCGATCAGGAAGCTGCTGAGCAGCACGATCAGCAGCAGCGACAGCCGCCGCCAGGGATTCTGGGCCCAGCGCTCCAGGCGCCCCCAGCCATCGCCCAGGGACTGCTGCAGGCGGGTGCGCTGGGGTGGCGGAAACGGGGTCAGGGCTCTGGCGGCGCCGGGCTGAACGGCCGAGTTCTACCGCAGCCGGACGGTCCTCCCCAGCTCAGGCCTCAGCCGTCGCTGTCCTTCTTGCGGGAGCCCTTGCCCTCGAGCAGCTCCAGCAGGGCCTCCATCTGGGCCATCACACCGCGCACCTCGCCGGCTTCCGGCAAGAGGCCATCGTCCATCACGCCCTGATGCATCTCACGCAGTTCCTGGCGGATGTATCGGAGGTGGCTCACCACCTGCTCACGCTTCGACTGCGACATGGAGTCGGATCGGGGTCGGAATCAACCACCCCTTTTACCGCATCGCCCCTCTAGCAGAGCGCGCCCCAACGCCACGGCCCCGAAACCGATCAGCGTGCCAGGACGGGCCACCAGCAGCAGATAGGCCAGGCCGCCCAGCCCCAGCAGCGTGCGCTTGCGGGGCAGACCCTGCAGGCGGCGCAGCCGGGCCGGGCCGGCGTTCACTTCTGGCCGAAGCGGGCCTTGGCGTCTTCGTAGAAGGCCAGATCGATGCTGGCGCAGCCGCTTTCCACCGCCATCGCCTCGATGCGCTTGCGCACGGCCGGTCGCACGAAGAAGGGCACTTCCTTGAGCTTGGCTTCGGCTTCGGCGCTCCAGTTCATGCCTGCTCCGCCCTGCGGTTGGCTGAAGTGCATGGAGAATAGGGGACTCGAACCCCTGACCTCTGCGGTGCGATCGCAGCGCTCTACCAGCTGAGCTAATTCCCCGTGGGGACGGGTTGGAAGCGGCCGGGCCGGAGCCGGGCAGCGTTCGCTGGCCAGAAATTATCAGGCTTCTGGCCCGCTTGTGGCGGTGGTGGAGAGAATGGCGGGGTGTGCGCTCGAGCCATGACCGATTCCCCAACCGCGGCGGCCGCAGCGATCACCCCCGAGATGCTCGCCGGCTTCGATGAGGCGGCTGTGGCGGAGTTGGCCCGCCGCCTGGACGAGGACGATTACCCCACCCCCTTCGCCGGCCTGGGCGACTGGCACCTGATGCGCGCCCTGGCCATCCACCGCCCCGATCTGGCCCGGCCCTACGTGCATCTGGTGGACCAGGAACCCTTCGATGAGGACTGACCTCGACCCGCTGGCGGGGCGCCGCATCCTGGTGGGCATCAGCGGCAGCATCGCCGCGGTGAAGCTGCCGCTGGTGGTGAGTGCCCTGGCCAAACGCGGTGCGGAGGTGCGCTGCGTGCTCACCCCCAGTGCCGAGCGGCTGGTGAGCCCGGTGGCCCTGGCCAGCCTCAGCCGCCACCGCTGCTACCTCGACGCCGACCAGTGGAGTCCCACCGCCCCCCGGCCCCTGCACGTGGAGCTGGCGGAGTGGGCTGAGCTGGTGCTGCTGGCGCCGCTGTCGGCCTCCAGCCTCGGCCGCTGGATCCATGGCCTGGGTGACACCCTGCTGGCCTCCCTGCTGTTGGCCACCGAGGCGCCGGTCCTGGCGGCGGCGGCGATGAACACCGCCATGTGGGGCTCCCCCGGCGTGGGCCGCAACTGGCAGGCCCTGCAGGCGATGGAGCGGGT
>JBEGQE010000089.1:0-4500 GCA_041181145.1 Cyanobacteriota bacterium | reverse complement strand
CTGCTGGCCGGCAAGCTCGAACGCCAGCTGAGCAAGCAGCAGATCCTCGAGCAATACCTGAATGTTGTCTATCTGGGCTCCAGCGCCTATGGCGTTGCCGATGCGGCCTGGATCTACTTCTCCAAGGGCCCCGAGCAGCTGACGCTGCCGGAGGCGGCCCTGATCGCCGGCCTGCCGCCGGCCCCCTCGGTGTACTCGCCGCTGGTGAATCCCGATCTGGCGCTGGAGCGCCGCGCCACCGTGCTGCGCCGCATGCGCGAGGCCGGTTTCATCGACGAGACCCAGCTTCAGCAGGCCAGTGCCGCGCCGCTGCGGTTGAAGCCCGCCGAACCCAAGTACTGGACCAGCCGCGCCCCCTACTTCACCAGCTGGGTGGCGCAGGAGCTGCCGCGGGTGCTCAGCCCGGAGGATCTCGAGGTGGGCGGCCTGACGATCCGCACCAGCCTGAACATGGCCTGGCAGGAGCGCGCCCAGGCCACGATCAACCGCCACACCCCCGGCGCGATGGAGGGGGCGATCGTGTCGATGGAGCCGGGCACCGGCCTGGTGCGCGCCATGGTGGGCGGCAAGGACTTCAACACCAGCCAGTTCAACCGGGCCGCCCAGGCCCTGCGCTCGCCCGGCTCCACCTTCAAGTTGTTCGTGTACCTCAGTGCCCTCAAGGAGGGCCTGAAGCCCGAAACGGTGCTCAATGGCGCCAACCGCTGCTTCGGTGGGTACTGCCCCCGCAACTTCGGCGGTCGGGTGGTGGGCTCGGTGCCGATGTGGAACGCCCTGCAGAACTCCCTGAACACCGTGGCGGTGGCCCTGCTGCAGCAGGTGGGCTTCGATCGGGTGATCGCCACCGCCAAGAGCCTGGGCATCAGCCGCGAGCTGGGCCGCTTCTACCCGCTGGCGGTGGGCGCCACCGAGCAGACCGTGCTCGACATGACCGCCGCCTACGCCGCCGTATTCAACCGCGGTGTGTACGTGAGCCCCACCCCGTTCGAGGAGATCCTCGGGCCCAACGGTGAGCTGCTCTGGAGCCGGCGCATCGATGGCGACCGCGGGCGCCGCGCCGTGCCCAGCGACATCGCCGACGCCATGCTCTGGATGCTCCAGAAGGTGGTGAGCGCCGGCACCGGTGGTGGCGCCGCCATGCCGGGCCGTCCCGTGGCCGGCAAGACCGGCACCTCCGAGGGCGGCCGCGATCTCTGGTTCATCGGTGGCATTCCCCAGCTCACCACTGGCCTGTGGCTGGGCTACGACAACAACCGCGGAACCAACAGCACCAGCTCCGTGGCCGTGGCGGCCTGGGCCGACTACATGGGCCCGATCGTCAAGGATCTGCCGGTGCGCCAGTTCCCGCCGAAGCCCGAGCTCAACGGCCGCTTCAACCCCCTCAAGGCGCTGCGGCCGGCCAAGCCCAAGCCTGGCAGCGGCGAGGAGGCCCTGCAGACCCGCCCGGCCGTGCCCGCCGAGGGGCGCTGGCGTCCCCCCGCCGGCACACCCGCGGCCGAGCCGGTGATCCCCGAGGGCACGCCGGCCCCGGGCGAGACGGCCAGCCCCACCCCGGCGCCGCCACCGGCTGCTCAGCCCGCCGTGCCCGAGCCTCCGGCTCCGCTGCCCGCTCCAACCGCACCGCCGCCGCTGGCGCCGCCGCCACCGGCCCCCTGAGGTGCCTGCAGCAGGGCCGCGAAGAAGCCATCGCCGCCGCCCTGCTGCTCGCCCGGCCAGAGCTGCCACTGCTCCAACCGCTGCCAGCCCGGATGGCTGGCCAGCAGGCCGTCGATCAGGTCGCCGTTCTCGCGGGGATGCACGGTGCAGGTCGCGTACACCAGCCGGCCGCCGGGGCGCAGCAGCGGCAGCAACGCCTCCAGCAGCTGCCGCTGCAGCGTCACCAGGCCGTCGATCGCGGCGGGCTCCATCCGCCAGCGGGCATCGGCATGGCGGGCCAGGGTGCCGAGGCCTGAGCAGGGGGCATCCACCAGGATCCGATCAAAGCTGCCCAGCAGCTCCGGGGCCTCCTCGGCCAGGCGTGCGGCATCGCCATGGCGGGTGCGGATGCAGGAGAGCCCCAGTCGTTCGCTGTTGCGCTGCACCCGCCGCAGCCGGGCCTCGCCGCGATCGAGTGCCAGCACCAGCCCCTGGTCGTCCATCGCTTCGGCCAGGTGGGTGCTCTTGCCGCCCGGGGCGGCGCAGGCATCCAGCAGCCGCTCCCCCGGCTGGGGGTCGAGCAGGGGCACAATCCGCTGGGCCGAGCGGTCCTGCACGCACCAGTGGCCCGCGTCGTAGCCGGGCAGCTGCCGCAGGTCGCCGCTGCGGCCGCCGATGGTCACCCCCCAGGGCAGGCCCTCGATCGCCTCGGCGGCCAACCCCGCGGCCTGCAGGGCTTCCAGCACCTGGGCACGGCTGGCCCGCCGCCGGTTCACGCGCAGATCGAGGGCCGGTGGGGTGTTGCAGGCGGCGCCGAAGGCTTCGGCCCGCTCGGGCGGCAGCCAGGTCAGCAGGTCAGCGGCCAGCCAGTCCGGCAGGGAGTGGCTCAGGGCCAGGGCGGCCGCCGGCTCGGCCGGCAACGGCAGGGGATCACCGGCCTCCCGCCGCCGCAGGAAGGCACGCAGCAGGCCGTTCACCACCGGAGCCAGGCGGGCCAGCCCCCCCTGCTTGGCCAGCTCCACCGTGGTGCTCACCGCCGCCGGCGCCGGCACCCGATCGCTCAGCAGCAGCTGGTAGAGGCCGAGATGCAGCAGCCAGCGCAGTTTCGGCGGTTGCCGCTCGGCCGGCACCTTGCCGAGCAGATCGAGCCAGGCATCCAGGCGCCGCCGCTGGCGGATCGCCCCATAGGCCAGTTCGGTGGCCAGGCCGCGGTCCAGCGGGCTCAGCGGCCGCCGGCCCAGTTCCCGCTCCAGCGCCCCATCGGCGTAGGCACCCGCCGCCACCGCCTGCAGCACCTGCCAGGCCACCTGCCGGGGGGCCAGGCCGGTGGGGCTCGGCTGCGCAACGCTGGCCGGGATGCTGCTCAAGGCGCGCCATCGCGTGGGTCTGCTCCACACCTAGCGCCCGGCCGCCAGCGGTACGCGGCCAGGGGCAGCCGGCCGGCCCCATCCACCGGGATGCCCTCCGCGAGCAGCAGATCCCGCTGGAGCCAGTCCGAGCCCTCGCGGCTGGGGGTCATGGCGATGCAGCCCCGGGCATTCACCACCCGATGCCAGGGCACGGCCGAGGGCAACGGCAACCGCCGTAGCGCCCAGCCCACCTGGCGCGCGCAGCCCCAGGCGCCGATCAGCTCCGCGATCTGGCCGTAGGTGGCCAGCCGGCCGCGGGGGATCTGCTCCACCATCTGCCACACCCGTTGATCGAAGCCCCGCTGCGCCGGCTCGGCTGCGGACGGGGCAGGTGCAGTCGCTGCCATGGCCTGGGGGGCTTCGGGTCGACCCTATCGGCCGCGGCGGGCCCTGGCCCGCCGATCAAGGACGATGGGTTCAGCCGGATTCCGATCCCCGCACCCGATGCCCCTGCTGCCTCGCCGCTTCGAACGGCTCCAGGCCGTGCTGAACCGCCGCATGGGCGATCTCACGGTGGTGCTGGAGGCGGTGGACAAGCCCCATAACCTGTCGGCGATCCTGCGCAGCTGCGATGCGGTGGGGGTGCTGGAGGCCCATGTGGTGAGCCTGCCGGGGCGGCCGCGCACTTTCAACAAGACGGCCAAGGGCAGCCAGAAATGGGTGCCGCTGCATCCGCACCCGAGTATCGAAACCTGCCTGCAGGGCCTGAAGGACAAGGGCTTTCGCCTGTACGGCACCCACCTGAGCGTCGATGCCCTCGACTACCGCGCCTGCGATTTCACCGGCCCCACCGCCTTCCTGATGGGCGCTGAGAAGTGGGGCATGAGCGAGGAGGCCCTGGCGCTGGTGGATCAGCCCCTGTTCATCCCGATGACGGGCATGGTCCAGAGCCTGAATGTGAGCGTGGCCGCCGCCACGCTGCTGTTCGAGGCCCTGCGGCAGCGCGAGCAGGCGGGGGTGCTGCCCACGGCCGGCGAAGGCGTGCCCGGCGGGCCGGCCGAGTACCAGCGCATCCTGTTCGAGTGGGCCTATCCGCAGGTGGCCGAGTGGTGCCGCCGCCAGGGCCGGCCCTACCCCGCCCTCACCGCCGAGGGGGAGATCGCCGAGGTGCTGCCGCGCACGCTCAAGCTGCGCTACTGAGGGGCCCGGCCGCTGGCGTTGCCGCCGCTGAGCCAGCTCTCCAGGCCCTCGCCCAGGAAGGAGAGCCCCAGCACCAGCACGAACATGGCGATGCCGGGGAAGAGGGCGGTCCACCAGATGCCGGTGGGGACCGCCGTGAGGGCCTGCTGCAGATCGCTGCCCCACTCGGGCACGGTTTCCGGCAGGCCCAGGCCGAGGAAGCCCAGGCCGCCCAGCACCAGCACCGCATCGGCGGCGTTGAGGGTGAGCAGCACCGGCACCGAGGTGATCACGTTGCGCAGCAGGTAGCGGCGCAGCACCCACAGGGGCCCGGCCC
>JBEGQE010000088.1:0-3316 GCA_041181145.1 Cyanobacteriota bacterium | reverse complement strand
TACAAGCGCCAGCACCTCAATGCCCTGCAGGTGATCGCCCAGTACCTGCGCATCAAGAACGGCCAGGCCGATGGCCTGGCGCCGCGCACGGTGATCTTCGGCGGCAAGGCGGCGCCGGGCTATTACATGGCCAAGCTGATCATCCGCTTCATCAACGGCATCGCCGAAACGGTGAATGCCGATCCGGACATGGACGGCCGCCTGCGGGTGGTGTTCCTGCCGGACTACAACGTGAAGCTGGGAGAGCGGGTGTATCCCGCCTCCGATCTCTCCGAGCAGATCTCCACCGCCGGCCTGGAGGCCTCCGGCACCGGCAACATGAAGTTCGCCATGAACGGGGCGCTCACGATCGGCACCCTCGATGGCGCCAACGTGGAGATCCGCGAGCAGGTGGGTGCCGAGAACTTCTTCCTGTTCGGCATGAACGAGGGCCAGGTGGCCGATCTGCACAGCGAGGGCTACCGCCCCTGGGAGCTGATTCCGCAGCACCCCGAGCTGGGGGAGGTGCTCCGGCTGGTGGAGCAGGGGCACTTCAGCAACGGCGATGCCGATCTGTTCCGGCCGCTGCTGGAGAACCTCACCGGCCGCGACCCGTTCTGCGTGCTGGCCGACTTCGCCGACTACCTGAAGGCCCAGGAACGGGTGAGCCAGGTCTGGGCGGATCGGGGTGCCTGGAACCGGATGTCGCTGCTGAACACCGCCCGCACCGGCTTCTTCTCCTCGGATCGCTCGATCCGCGAGTACGCCGATCGGATCTGGAGGGCGGAACCCTTCCCGGTGACGATCACCTGCAACCTCGACGACTGAGCCCCCTACCCAGCCGTGCCCGTGGGCGTTCTGGTTCTCAACGTGGGCAGCTCCAGCCTCAAGGCGGCGCTGCTCAGCGGCGCCGCTGAGCAGCGCCCTGACCAGCGGCTGTGGCAGGGCCAGGTGACCCTGGCCGGGCCCCAGGCCTTAGGGGAGCAGCTCGAGCAGTGGCTGGAGCCGGCTCTCGCACCGTGGTGGCCGCGGATCAGCGGCGTGGGCCACCGGGTGGTGCATGGCGGCGAACGCTTCCGCGCCCCCACCCGCCTCACAGCGGCGGTGCTCACGGAGCTGGAGGCGCTGAGCCCCCTGGCACCCCTGCACAACCCGCCCGCCCTGGCGGCGATCCACTGGCTGCGTGCGCGCAGGCCGGAGCTACCCCAGTGGGCCTGCTTCGACACGGCCTTCCACGCCGATCTGGCGCCGGCGGCCTACAGCTATGCCCTGCCGGCCGCCTGGCGGGCGGGGGGCTGCCGCCGCTACGGCTTCCATGGCCTCAGCCACCAGCACCTGGCCGAAGCCGCTGCCCGGCACTGGCGCACGGTGGGCGGGCGGGGCCAGCCGCGGCTGATCAGCTGCCACCTCGGGGCCGGCTGCTCCCTGGCGGCGGTGCAGCAGGGCCGCAGCATCGACACCAGCATGGGCTTCACGCCGCTGGAGGGGCTGGTGATGGCCCAGCGCAGCGGGTCGGTGGATCCGGGCCTGGTGCTGCATCTGCAGCGCCATGGCCTCAGCCTCGAGGAGCTGGAGCAGGGGCTGAACCAGGCCAGCGGCCTGCGGGGGCTCTCCGGCCTGAGCGGCGACTGGCTGGAGCTGCGCCAGGCCGCCGCCGCCGGTCACCCCGGCGCCAGCCTGGCCCTGGCCGTGTTCCGGCACCGGCTGCTGGCCGGCATCGGCGCCATGGCCGCCAGCCTGGGCGGGGTCGACATGATCGGCCTCACCGGCGGCATCGGCAGCCACGACCGGGAACTGCTGGCCGACCTGCAGCAGGCCCTGGCCTGGCTGGGGCCGCTGCAGTGGCTGCAGGTGGATGCCGATGAGGAAGTGATGATCGCCCGGCTGATTCAGCAGGCCGGCGGGATCAGGGCGAACGGATCAGCGGGCGTGAACGGGATCAGCGGTCTGGCAGATCCGGTGTCTGATGCAGCAGGCGGTTGAGGCGCAGCCGGTCGGCATTGAGGGGATCGGGCGCCAGCTCACCGGCCAGCTCCCGGAACTTCTGCTCCACCTCCTCCGGCACGCGCACGTCGAAGATGCGCTCCATCAGGGCCTCGATCGAGAACAGATGGGCATTGATGTTCTCCAGATCGCCGATGGCCTGCTGCATCGCGTCCTGCTCGGCGGCCTCGCCGGGACCACCGGCTGGAGCGGCGGCGGCCGGGGTGGCGGGGGCGCCGTCGGCGTCGCCGTGGGTCTTCTGCAGCTCCTCGAGCACACGGCCGGCAAGGGTGCGGAACGACTGCAGCGCAGCCCAGCTCAGCTCCTGTTGCTGCCGCAGGGTGGGATTCTCACGGATCAGACGATCGTGTTCCCGGTAGAACCGCTGGCAATCAGGGCATTGGCAGGGCTCTTCCGGCACCAGCAGTCCCTTTCAGGTCTCAGATCCCATCATGGCATCAGATGGGAAGAGAATCGAACAATGGATCAGGCGGCCAGCGGCCCATCGCTGTCCAGACCCTCGGCATCCAGCCCATCGGCGCTGAACGTCCCGTCCTCCAGATCGTCGCTGGCACCGGGGATCGGGATCTCGATCGAGCTCACCACCTGGATCACATCGCGCAGGCGCATCGAATCGGCGAACCAGGCCATCGCCTGATCCACATCCCCATCGGCCACGGCATCGTTGGCGCTGTCCTCATGGGCCTCGGCCAGCAGCGCCAGCCAGCACAGGCAGCGGGCCTGAATCACCGAGAGATCGAGCCCCTCGGGCAGGCTGTCGACGATGCGCTCGGTCTCCTGTTGCACCAGCAGCCTCAGCCGGAGATCATGCAGCTGTGCCATGGCCTTGCGGCAACTGGGTCCACGCTAGCGACAGGGGCAATGGTCGGCACGGCACCACCGGTAGTGGCTGCTACCGAGGCCTGCTCCCGGAGGCTGCGGGCTGGCGTGGGGCGCCGCTGCGGGGAGGTCTGCTGCCCGGGAGATCCATGGATCTCCGTTGGGCGAGACAGCGCCAGAACCTGCCAACACCGGCACGGAGGTGCCGATCCAGCACAACCCCCAGCCCATGGGGGCGATGGAACGGGGCTGGCGGGACTCGAACCCACGACCTACGGTTTAGGAAACCGTCGCTCTATCCGGCTGAGCTACAGCCCCTCGCGGCCGGAGCCGCATCGGCATTATGGGGGCTGAAAGCAGGCGAGGTGATCGCGACCGGGCAACGCCCAGGCCTTCGGGCCGGTGGAACGGACCGGTTGAGGAAAGTCCGGGCTCCCCAATGGCCAGGCTTGCTGGGTAACGCCCAGTGCGGGTGACCGTGAGGAGAGTGCCACAGAAACACACCGCCGATGGC